>NZ_JBNPEC010000008.1:0-5865 GCF_051117345.1 Alcanivorax sp. | reverse complement strand
TTAACCAGCTACCTGCAGCAGGTGACCCGTTTCGGGGTCTACCAGGCGGATCCGCACCCGGGAAATTTCCTGGTTAACGATCAGGGCCAGGTAGTGATTCTGGATTTCGGCGCCATCGGGGTGCTGACGCCGGACGAAGTTCGCCGCTACTCACGTTTGCTGTATGGCCTGATGGGCTTTGAAGGGAAGGTGGATATCGGCGAGCTGTTTGTTCAGGCAGGCTTCAAAGGTGGAAGCCCTGAAACCTTGAAGGAGCTGGCATTGTTTGTGCTGACCGACAAGGTCAACCAGCAGGGGCCGGTGGCGGCGATGGGCGAGTTGATGCAGCGATTCCGTGAAGAGAAAATCAGTATTCCCGACTCCTACATCGGCATCTCCCGGGTACTGATCACGCTGGGTGGCTTCCTGATGAGCTACCGGGTGCCGTTTGACTGGACACCGCCGGAGCAGCGGCAGGCCCAGTCAACGTAGCAATAACCCGTACGGATCAGGAATCTGCCTGGGCTTCCCGCCAGAACACCCGGAAGGCATCGGCGCTTTTGGTGGGCGCTTCTGCCATGGGGACATGGCCAATGCCATCAAGAATCACTGCCCGTGAGCGGGGCAACTCTTCAAGAAACGCCTCCACATTGTCCACTCCCAGCAAACGGTCTTCGCGACCCCACAGGATCAGCGCCGGCTGATTCAGAGTGGCCAGCGTGCCGGTGCCTTCCAGGCTCATACCCGGATCGGTGTCCATATCCTGCCAGATCTTGTCAGCCACCGGGGCATTCTCGGCTTTCTTGGCGCCCATGATGTCGATAAAGAATTCGGGAATGTAAGGGGCATCTTCCATGGCCCATTTGAGCGTGGTGTGGAACTGTTCCGGGCTGCGCGGGATCAGCGGATTGCTGTCGCTAGTAGCCTGGATGGCCTTGAAGTCTTCGGTCTGCCGGGTCAGCCCAGCAGCGTCCACCAACCCCATGGAGAGCACCTGCTGTGGCACAGCTTGCGCCATGGCCAGAGTGATGGCGCCGCCCATGGAGTTGCCGGCCACGTGATAGGCAGAAATGTCCAGGGTCTCCATCAGGGTGACCAGGCGTTTTGCCTGGGCTGCCATGGTGTAATCCAGATCCGTATTGCGGGTGGTTTCACCGTGGCCCGGCAGGTCAGGCACTACAAAATGGAAGTCGCCTTCCAGCTCGTTGACGAAGCGTACCCAGTTACTGGAATCGGCACCGAAACCATGAATCAACAGGACCACTGGCTTGTCTTGCTGGCCTTCGCTGCGTAGCAGGTGCCACTGAATACCATCGCGGGTTTCCAGGGTCTGGTCTGTCAGGCCGGCGCGACCCTTTTCCAGGCTCAAGCCGGTCTCGTAGGCCCATTTTGCCAGTCCGTCGCAGCCGGAAAGGATGATCGTGCTGATCAACAGCAGGCTGAGTTTCAATGAATGCATGCAGAAATCCCGTTTGTTGTTTTGCCGACCCACGAGCATAGGCGATTTTGTCGCCTTGTGTCCTTCTCTGCGGGCCAATATCCAATGGGCCTCTACGTCCCTCTCTCGGGATAGACTGCTAGGGAGCCTCTGAATAACTCCTTGCGTACTCAGCGTGGCCTGAAGGGTGCAGCTGTTGTGTTTTGTCGCGACGGGCAGGGTGGTTCCCTTTCCTAGTGGCAAAGCGCAGCAGATGGGCCCTTCAGGCCGCGCCCTCCGGGTCTTCCAGGCTGGCCCGCACTCGTCGTTACAATGTCTCGATGGGTGGACACACACCTTCAACATTGCGCCTAGATTGCGAGCCAGCCTGAAAGACTGAGCATGCAAGGAGTTATTCAGAGGCTCCCTAGCGGCTTTTCAGATTCCAGACACCGGCGGCGACAATTAGCAGGGTGCCAATCAGGGTAGTCAGTACCAGGGTTTCGCCCCAGAACATCCAGCCGAGCAGAGCGGCCCAGACCACGGAAGAATAGTTGTAGACACCCACCTGACCCGGGCGGGCGATTTGGTAGGCAGTAGTCATGGCATATTGGCCACCGGTGGCCACCAGACCGATGCCGAACAGCCACAGGTAGTCGGTGCCGGTGGGCAAAGTGCTGGCCCAGGGCAGGGGCAGGGCGGAGAACAGGGTGGCAAACAGGGCGAAATAGAAAACCACTCGCTGGGCGGGTTCCGACACCGCCATGCGCCGGATGCTCACCTTGGCCACACTCATGATGGCGGCCCCCGCCAGCGCCACCCACATCACCGGGTTCACGCTGCCGCTGCTCACGTCCATGATCACGGCAACCCCGGCAAAACCGCCGACAATGGCTAGCCAGGTGCGCACACTGATCACTTCCCTCAGCCACAACCAGGCCACGATCGGCAGAAAGAAGGGTACGGTCATTTTCACCAGCACCGCTTCAGCCAGGGCAATGTGGCCGATGGTGTAGAAGAAACAGAACATGGCAGTGACCCCGGTAAAACCGCGGATCATGTGCAGATGCAAGAAACGGGTGCGCAGCTGGCCAAAGCCGCCGCGGGAGGCAATGATCGGAATCAGAATCAGCAGCCCGAACAGATTGCGGGCAAAGACGATCACCTCGGTGTCGAGGTGATCGGACAGATGCTTGATCATGGCGGCCATCACCGCTAGCAGGCCCTCACCGAGAACCAGTAGCAGAGCGCCCTTGAGGGGCTGATCGTTCACGGGATCAATGGCCGACCGGTACCGGAGTACCCCAGAGATCATGTTCGTCGGCGTGCTCGATATTCACCATCAGGCGCTGGCCGGGTTTCAGGTCGCTTTCTCCGTTCAAATAAACCAGGCCATCGATCTCCGGCGCATCTGCCTGGGAGCGGGCGATGGCGCCTTCCTCGTCCACTTCGTCCACCAGCACTTCCAGGGTCCGGCCGATTTTCTTTTGCAGCTTGGCGGCACTGATACGGGCCTGCACGTTCATGAAGCGCTCGCGGCGTTCTTCCGCCACGTCCGGGTCCACCGGATCGGGCAGGGCGTTGGCCTGGGCGCCTTCCACCGGGGAATAAGTGAAACAGCCCACCCGGTCCAGTTGTGCTTCTTCCAGCCAGTCCAGCAGGAGCTCGAAATCCGCATCGGTCTCACCGGGGAAGCCGGTGATAAAGGTGCTGCGCAAGGTGATGTCCGGGCAGATTTCCCGCCAGCGACGAATTCGCTCCAAGGTGTTTTCAGCATGAGCTGGGCGCTTCATGTTCTTCAGCACGCGGGGGCTGGCGTGCTGAAAGGGAATATCCAGATAGGGGAGGATGTGGCCTTCCGCCATCATCGGGATAATGTCGTCCACATGGGGGTAGGGGTACACATAGTGCAGCCGCACCCAGGCGCCGAGCTGGCCCAGCGCCTGACACATTTCCAGCATGCGGGTCTTCACCGGCATGCCCTGCCAGAAACCGGTCTGGTACTTGCGATCCACCCCATAGGCGCTGGTGTCCTGGCTGATTACCAGCAACTCCTGCACGCCAGATTTCACCAGGCGCTCTGCTTCATCCATCACATCGCCAATCGGGCGCGAATCCAGTTTGCCGCGCATGCTGGGGATGATGCAGAAACTGCACTTGTGATTGCAGCCTTCGGAAATCTTCAGGTAGGCGTAGTGACGGGGAGTCAGTTTAATGCCTTGCGGGGGGACCAGATCGAGAAAAGGATCATGGTTCTGGCTCGGTGGCACCACCTGGTGAACGGCGTTAACCACCTGTTCGTATTGCTGCGGGCCAGTGACGGACAGGACCGAGGGATGCACCTTGCGAATGGTGTCCTCTTCCACGCCCATGCAGCCGGTGACAATCACCTTGCCGTTTTCGCTGAGCGCTTCGCCAATGGTGTCGAGTGACTCGGCTTTGGCATCGTCGATAAAACCACAGGTGTTGACCACCACCACGTCGGCATCATCATAACTGGATGTGACTTCGTAGCCTTCCGTGCGAAGCTGGGTCAGAATACGTTCAGAGTCCACCAGGGCCTTGGGGCAACCCAGACTGATGAAACCGACTTTACCGGACATAGTGATACCTCGAGATTGGCATCCGCTCAATGATGGCTAAGACTGGCTGGGCGAACGGGGGCGCAATTCTACCGCCGTCACCGCTTTGAAGCCATGCTGCCCAGGCTCTTATAGACAGGAGGTTTTTTCATGCGCTGTTTTGTCGGCGTACCGGTAACCGGGTCTCTGGCCCGGGAGTGCAAGGAGCTTTCCCTGGGATTGCCACGGGCCACTCCTCGACCCAATCTGCATCTGACGCTGGCCTTTCTGGGGCAATGTACCCCGTCGGGAGTGGCCCGATTATCCGGAGAATTGCAGTCGCTGGCCGGCCGCTTTCCGGCGTTTGATCTGGACTTTGATTGCTGTGAACCCTTTCCGGCGGAGCAGGGCCCTTTTCTGGCGCTGACCACGACTACTTCCGCTCCTCTCAATGCCTTGCACGAAGCCCTGTGGGAATGCCTCAGTCGTCAGGGTGTAGAGCGCGAACAGCGAGCCTTTCGGCCGCACATTACCCTGGCAAAGCCGGGGCTGGCTCTGGCACCACAAACGGGCCGCTGGTTGCTGTCGGTAGATCAACTCTGTCTCTACCAGAGTGAACTGATACAGGGTGAGGTCCCTACCTACCGGCCATTATCCCAACACCCGCTGACCGGTATGGCTTGAACTGAAATGGCAATGACAGGTTGAATTTATTGCCTGCAACTGCAAGGTTGGGGGCTGTGCAAACACTGATTTAAGGAGTCGTCCCATGGAGCTACTCAGTAACAGCCTCACCGATCAGGCTCCCATCGCTGAGAAGTTCGCTTTCGCAGTGATTGACCCGGAAAACCATGTGGCCCTGTCCAGTAACATCAATCCTCACCTGGCCTGGAAAGGCGAGCCGGCCGGGACCCGCTCTTTCGCGGTGGTCTGTCATGATCCGGATGTGCCCAGTGCGGGAGATGATGTGAACCAGGAAGACCGCGAAGTCCCCGCCGACTTGCCGCGGGTGAATTTCTATCACTGGACCCTGTTCGACATTCCCGCTGACCAGAGCGAGCTGATGGAAGGCAGCCATTGCCAGGGGATAACCCCACGGGGTAAATCCGGACCGTCAGCACCACAGGGTCTGCGGCATGGTCTTAACGACTACACCAGCTGGTTTGCCGGCGACGGGGATATGGAAGGGAGCTACTTTGGCTATGACGGCCCCTGTCCGCCCTGGAACGACAGCATTGTGCATCGTTATGTCTTTACCGTTTACGCACTGGATGTGAGCAAATTGCCGGTCAAGGATGATTTCAGTGGTGCGGCCATTGTTGCGGCCATGGAAGGGCATGTGTTGGCCAAAGCCGGTATCACGGTGAGCTACACGCTGAACCCGCGATTGGCAGACTGAGAAGACACAAAAAAGGCCGCAAAAGCGGCCTTTTTTGTAGGCCCTTGATGACAAGGGCCTGAATTGGTCGGAATAGCAGGATTCGAACCTGCGACCCCTACGTCCCGAACGTAGTGCTCTACCAGGCTGAGCTATATTCCGAGTTCGCTGGCGCATTCTAGCAGCCAAATTGCAAAATACCATCCCTAAATAGGCGTGGCCGGGCTGTTTGCGCAGAATCTGGTCAACAGCCGGCAGGGCAGGCAGAATGCGCGGTTTGATCGATCGGCAAGCAGGAACGGTATGACAACCTTTGAGCATCCTTGGGGCGAATTGACTTTGCAGCGCTGGCCTCGCCGCCGTAATGAGTCTTTGCAAGCCTGGGATAATGCCGATCACTACCTGCTGAGGGTCCTCCAGGATAGCCATGCCGTACCGGTACCGCTGGTGGTCAACGATCAGCACGGGGCACTGGCATTGGCCGCTGCCCAGCATGGGCGAGTGATGACGTCAGGTGATCATTTTTTCGC
>NZ_JBNPEC010000113.1:0-28174 GCF_051117345.1 Alcanivorax sp. | reverse complement strand
ACACCTACGCCATCCCGTTGAACCAGATCGAAGGCATCGTGCGTATCAGCCCCTTCGAGCTGCAGCATTACTTCGAGGAAGACAACCCGGTCTATACCTATGTGGGCCAGGACTACGAGCTGCAATACCTGGGCAATTTCGTCCATGGCACGCGCAGCCCGCACCTGGAAAATCACACCACCCCCATGCCGGTACTGCTGATCCGCAGCACCGAACACACCGTGGCCATCGTGGTGGACAACCTGGTGGGCTCCCGGGAAGTGGTAGTGAAATCGGTCGGCCCGCAACTGGCCTCGGTGGCCGGCATCAGCGGTGCCACCATCCTCGGGGATGGCTCCGTGGTGATCATTCTCGATATCCACTCGCTGATCCGTGCCGCACACGTGCAAGTGCCGACACTGGGTGTGGCAGACATTCCGGTACTGCCTCAGGAACCGGTGCAGGAAGACGAAGAAGCCGAATCCAAGCGCGATACGCCGCTGGTCATGGTCACCGATGACTCGGTTACCGTGCGCAAGGTGACCACTCGCCTGCTGGAGCGCAATGGCTACGAAGTGGTCACCGCCAAGGACGGCATAGATGCCATCGCCAAGCTGGAAGATATCCGCCCGGATGTGATGCTGCTGGATATCGAGATGCCACGCATGGACGGCTTCGAAGTCGCCACCCACGTGCGCCACGACAGCCGCCTGCAGGACGTGCCGATCATCATGATTACCTCGCGCACCGGCGAAAAACACCGCGAACGGGCCTTCGACATCGGCGTGAACTGTTACATGGGCAAGCCGTTCCAGGAGAACGAACTGCTCTCCACCATTCGTGAACTGCTGGGCGAGTTGCAGGAAACGGGTAACGAATGACCGCACCGGGCCGGGTCGGCGTGATCGCCGACAGCACATTGCAGGGCCACCTGCTGTCCAGCGCAGTGAAAGGTCAGGGCTACCAGGTGGTCGTCAACACCGATCCGGAAGCCCTGGAAAAACGCTGGCTGGAAGAGGGCGCTCTGGATCTGTGGGTCGTAGACCTGTCCAGTGAGGACCGCTGGCAGGCATTTCTGGATAACCTGCTGGAAGACGCCGCCGCGCCCATCCTGTTCTGCGATGGTCAGGCCCCGGCGCGCACCGATGCCCGCTACCCGAAATGGGAACGGCGGCTGGTGACCAAGCTGGTGGATTACATCGGCAAGCCGGCGGTGGAAGAGCGGCTGGAAGTGATCCCCCAGCGCCCGCCACAGGTGAAAATCCCCACCCCGCGGGAATTCGAAACCATTGGCCCCGGCGACCGACCTAAACGGGTCTGGGTACTGGGGGCCAGCCTGGGCGGTCCGGCGGCGGTGAAACTGTTCCTCGACTGCCTGCCGGCCAATCTGCCGGTAGCCTTTGTGCTGGCGCAGCATATCGACGCCAGCTTCCTCGATACCCTGTGCGGCGTGCTGGGGCGGGACAACAACATTCATTGCAAGGTAGGCGTGGACGGCAGCGCCCTGCGCCATGGCGAACTGGCCATCGCGCCGGTGGAATACGCGGTGAAGTTTCGCCACGACGGTCGCATCCAGTCCACAGGCCAGGCCTGGGAAGGCCCTTATGCACCGTCCATTGATCAGGTGATACAACATGTGGGCGAGGGCTTCGGCAACGCCTGCGGCGCTATCCTGTTTTCCGGCATGGGCAATGACGGCGCCATCGCCGCCCCCCGGCTGGCCGCCAGTGGCTGTCCCGTATGGGCACAGAGCGCCGATACCTGCGCCGTCAGCAGCCAGCCCGATTCTACCCGCGAGACGGGCTGCGTCAGTTATAGCGGCTCTCCGGAACAGCTTGCACGACAGCTGGTGGAACGGTTAAGAAGAGAATTAAAAGCAGAAGTACAGAAGCCGGGTGCCTGACACGGGTTACTGCATACTCCGGCTTACACTTTGAGGTTTACTATGAGCAGCTTGCCATCCGACATTTCCAGCCTGCTGATCCCCATGCAGGGGCGCCCCTGGCTGATCCCCAACATCGTGGTCGCCGAAATCATTCCCCTGCGCCAACCGGATCGACCCGGTCATGGGCCGGAATGGCTGCTGGGCTGGCTGAGCTGGCGGGACCAGAATATTCCGCTGCTGTCCTTTGAGAAACTCAACGAGTCCGGGCAGATCACCATTGGTAAGGATGCCCGCATCGCGGTACTGAATACCGTGGCCGGCAAAAGCACCTTCTATGCCGTGATCGTGCAGGGGATCCCGCGGATGATGAAAGTGGCCAAGAACGATCCGGTGGAAGAACCGGTGGACACCGGGCCAGCGGAAACCATGTACATCCAGGTGGGTGGCGACCTGGCGGTGATTCCCGATCTGGATGCCATTGAAGGCGCCGTGGCAGGACTGCGGGACGGCGCATGATCGACCGGGAACGGCTGGCCGCGCTGGCAGCAGAACACCCCGCCCACGCCGGGGTGTATCGCAATCGTTTCCCTACCCCCCACCATGGCCTGGGTGCCTTCCTGCGCTGGCAATGGGACACCCGGGGCCAGTTTCCGCGCCATCAGCACTTCCCCCTGCAGCAGCCGGACCGGCAACGTCTCGGGAACCCGGGACCGCAACCGCAATTGACCTGGATCGGCCACGCCACCTTCCTGTTTCAGCACCGCGGCTGGAATATGATTACCGACCCGGTATTTTCCCAGCGCTGCTCACCGCTGTCCTTTGCCGGCCCGAAACGGGCGGTACCGCCAGCCCTTACCGTCGATGACCTGCCGCCGATCAATGCGGTGCTGGTCTCCCACAACCACTACGACCATCTGGATCGGGCGTCGGTAAAACAGCTCCAGGCCCGTTTTGGTCGCGAAATTCTCTGGTTCGTCCCGACGGGCGTAGCATCCTGGCTACGCAACCTGGGCGTGGAGCGCATTATCGAACTGGGCTGGTGGCAAAGCGAATACCACGGCCAGGTGGAAGCCTTCTGCCTGCCCGCCCAGCATTTCAGTGGCCGTGGCCCCGGCGATCATAACCGGACCCTGTGGTGTAGCTGGCGACTGAACTTTCCGGATTTCAGTCTCTATTTTGCCGGCGATACCGGCTATGCCCCGCTATTCGATGAAATTGGCGACATTTTCGGCCCCGTGGACCTGGCCCTGTTACCCATCGGCGCCTATGAACCCCGCTGGTTTATGTCCCCAGTACACATAAACCCGGCAGAAGCGGTTACAATTCACCGTGAGATTCGCGCCCGCCAGTCGGTAGCCATGCACTGGGGCACCTTTGTGCTCACCGACGAGCCCATGGACGCGCCGCCCCGGGCCCTGGCCCAGGCGCTGCAAGAACAACAGATCGATTCCGAGACATTTCGGGTCCCGCAGCATGGCGAGACCCTGACAATTGAATTGCCATCATGAGTAAACAATATCAAGGCCGCCGCCTGTGGCTGGTGGTCCGTCTGCTTGCCTGGCTTCCACTGCCACTGGTCACCACCTTCGGGGCGTTTATTGCCACCCTGATCACGCTGGTGCCGCTGCGCTACGCCAGTGCCTACCGGGTGGTGCTGATCAATCTGCTGGCGACCCACCCAGCCATGAGCCTGGCGGACGCCAAACGTATCGGCCGCCAGAGCATGGCCGAACTGGGCCGTACCCTCACCGAATTCAGCCATGTCTGGCATCGCCCGGTGGAAGAAACCCTGGCCCGGATCACCCATATTCACGGCGAACAAGCCTTTCTGGATGCCTGCGCCTGCGAGCGGCCGGTACTCATGCTGTCCCTGCACCAGGGTAGCTGGGAAATCAGCAACCTCTATGTGGGCGACAAGGGTGACCGCGACAAGACCCTGATCATGTACCAGCCCCATCCTGCCACCCTGATGGATGCCATGGTCAAGGCAGCCCGGGAGCGCACCGGCTCGGTACTCATTCCCACCAACAGCCAGGGGGTCAAACAGGCCCTCGCGGCCATGAAGAGCGGTGGCACCCTGGGCATCCTTTCCGATCACAACCCGGGCAACCGCAGCAATCCCTGCGTGCCTTTCTTTGGCTACGATGTGCCTACCCCGGCGCTGATCGACAAGCTGGTGCAACGCTACCGCCCCCATGTGTTCATCGTTTCCTGCATCCGCGGCCAGGGCGGCGTGAAAGACATCCACCTACACTTCGAACAAGCCCCGGAGATCGAACAGGCCAGTGACTGCACCGAAATTCTCACCGCCATGAACACCGGCCTGCAGAACTGCATCGACCGCAACCTGGCCCAATACCAGTGGACCTACAAACGGTTCAAATGGGGCCCCAATGGCCGGCGGCGCTGGTATCGGCAATCCCGGGACCTGCTGGCACGGATCGCACGGGGCGAAGACCGCAAAGCCCTGGGTCTGCACCCGGACGCTGACCAGGATCAGTGAATACCCGTTAAGCCCCGGTTAATCTTTATCCGGCATACTTCAGTTAACGGGAGCGCATCATGGCCACAAGACCGGCAAGCTGGCACGCATTACACAAAGGACTTCACTGGCTGGTGGTTTTGTTGCTGGTCATGGTCTGGGGAGCCGTCGAGCTCCATGAGTTCTACGAAAAAAGTGACCCCATGCGCGAATGGTGGAAAATGCTGCACTTTTCCCTGGGGCTCACCACGCTGGTTATCATCCTGATCCGGCTTTATGGCCGCGCCCTGTACCCGCGCCCGACACCCATTGGCGCCGCCTGGCAGCATCAGTTATCCCGTCTTGTTCATGGACTGCTTTATGGGGTGCTTCTCGCCATGCCCCTCAGCGGTTTTGCCATGCGCCAGTTCGCCGGCAAGACCATTGAAGTATTTGCGGTCTTTAACGTGCCCCAGCTAGCGGCGGTCAATACTGACCTGGCCAAACAGATCGCCTTCATCCACAAGGAAGTGCTGTGGACCACGCTACTGACCCTGATATCCATCCATGTAGCAGGCGCCCTGTGGCACCATTTCATCGACAGGGACGCTACCCTCAAACGCATGCTCCCCGGCAAGCACAACCACTGAGATAATTGCCCGGCGGCGATGAAGGCGCCACAATTGCCCACCATCCCGATCGCCTGACAACCGGAGCATGCATGACCATCGAAAACGACAAGGTCGTTACCCTGCATTACAGCCTGTTCAACGCCGACGACGGCAGCGAAATTGAAAACTCCCGGGACACCGGTGAGCCCATGGCTTACCTGCACGGCTATAACAACATCATCAAGGGGCTGGAAAATGCCCTTACCGGCAAGACTGTCGGCGATGAAGTGGATGTGACCGTCAGCCCGGCAGACGCCTACGGCGAATACGACAACACCCTGTTCCAGCGCCTCTCCCGCAAGTACCTGAAACACGCCGGCAAGCTTACCCCGGGCAAGGTGGTCACGGTCTCTACCGACGAAGGGCCGCGCATGCTCACCGTGCTCAAGGTAGGCCTGAAAACCGTGGACGTGGACGCCAACCACCCCCTGGCCGGCAAGTCCCTGCGTTTTGTGGTGGAAATCACGGATATTCGTGATGCCACCGAAGAAGAAAAAGCCCACAAGCATGCCCATGGCGTTGGCGGGCATCAGCACTGATTCAGCTACAAGCCTCAAGCTGCAAGCTGCAACGCGGGGTAAGCTTTTCCGGTTTGATACGCTTGCGCCCGCGCCTTTACCGTTAATCGCGGGCGAGGCCTTGCAAAACCATGGATCTTGAACCGCGTTGCAGCTTGAAGCTTGTAGCTTGCGACTGCTGATTTTCAGCCTTTTCCTACCGACTAACCTGTCACCAACGTGCTATCTTAGTTGATCAAAATAATGCACACGTTACAGGGGCACAGGAATGGATCTGCCAGAATACAGTTACTGGATTATCGCCGGGCTCGCCTTTGTGATCGCCGAATTTGCCGTCTCCGGTCTGGTGGTGATCTTCTTCGGGATCGCCGCGTTGCTGGTAGGCAGCCTCAAGTTTCTCGGGCTGCTGGATGACACCGCCTGGGAACTGACCCTGTTCGCCCTGACCAGCCTGTTATTGCTGGTATTTGTCCGTCGCGTGATCAACGACAAATTGATGGGCAATGAGCGCCACCGTGGCGCGGGGGAGGCAGACAGTGCCGGCTTGGTCGGTGGCCGTGCCACCGTGGCAGACGCCTTCAATAACGGCGTGGGCACCGTTTCCTACCGGGGCGCCCGCTGGCAAGCACAGTGCGCCCAGCCGCTGCATCCCGGCGACATGGTTCGCATCACCCAACACGACGGCCTCTGGCTCACCGTAGAACCCTGGACGCCAGGGCCGCAGACGCCGCCGGCTGAATGACCCCTATCGCCAACCCGTTTTCATCTCAACTCGCTAGCAATAACAAGGAACCCTATCCATGGCAGGTTTAATTATTTCCGCTCTCATCGCCCTCGGCGTTGTCATTCTGCTCTTCATGGTGATTCGCATCGTGCCGCAGCGGCAGGTGTATGTCGTGGAGCGGCTGGGCAAGTACCAGACATCCCTGGAGGCGGGCCTTCACTTCCTGATGCCCTTTATCGACCGGGTTGCCTACAAGCACTCCCAGAAGGAAATCGTCCGTGACGTGCCGCGCCAGAGCTGTATCACCAAGGACAACATCGAAGTCTCCATTGACGGCGTCATGTACCTGCAGGTGATCGACCCGAAAGCCGCAAGCTACGGGGTGGACGACTATGTCATGGCGGCCCAGCAGCTGGCCCAGACCACCCTGCGTTCCGTAATCGGCAAGATTGATCTGGACAAGACCTTCGAGGAGCGCGGCGACATCAACATGGAAGTCGTTCGCGCCGTTGACGAAGCCGCCCAGCCCTGGGGCGTGAAAGTGCTGCGCTATGAAGTGGCCGACATCAACCTGCCCGTGTCCATCAAGGACGCCATGGAGAAACAGGTTCGCGCCGAGCGTGAACGTCGCGCCGTGGTTGCCGAGTCCGAGGGTGAGCGCCAGGCTGCCATTAACCGTTCCGAGGGTGATCGCCAGGCCGCGATCAACCGCTCAGAGGGTGAGAAGCAGGAGATGATCAATATCTCCGAAGGTGAAAAGATGAAGCAGATCAACGAGGCGGAAGGTCGCGCCCGTCAGATCGAGCTGATTGCCACCGCCACTGCCGAAGGTCTGCGTCAGGTGGCAAGCGCCGTGAAAGAGGATGGCGGCGAAGAGGCAGTCAGCCTGCGCATCGCCGAGCAATACGTTTCCGCTTTCGAAAAAGTCGCCAAGGAATCCACCACCCTGCTGTTGCCCCAGGGCCTCAGCGACATCGGTGGCACCGTGGCCGGCCTGCAGAAAGTCCTCAAGACCGTGGAAAAAACCCCGGCCTGATCCCCACCTTGCCGTAGGAGCGTCGCTGGCGGCGCGATTCCAAACGCTGGCTATCGCGCCGCCAGCGACGCTCCTACGACAAGGCTTGCATTCCCTCCCCCCCATCCCGATATTCTTTAGCTCCCTGTGCCAACGCTGATGAGGAGCCCCCATGTCCCGCCATTTCGAACAGGCCGACGGCCTCTGTGAAACCCCGGACGATGCCACCCGCGATTTCCTGTTCAACCAGACCATGCTGCGCATCAAGGACCCCACAGTCAGCCTGGATTTCTATACCCGGGTGCTGGGCATGCGCCTGGTCCGCAAGCTGGATTTTCCGGCAATGCAATTCAGTCTCTACTTCCTGGCCTACCTGGGTGAAGAGGAAGCGCGCCAGGTACCCGAGGACAATGCCAAACGCCTCACCTACACCTTTGGCCGTGAGGCCATGCTGGAACTGACCCACAATTGGGGCAGCGAAGACGATGCGGACTTTGCCTATCATGACGGCAATGCCCAACCCCAGGGCTTCGGCCATATCGGTATCACGGTCCCGGACGTTTACGCCGCCGCCGAACGGTTTGAAAAACTGGGTGTCGAATTCGTCAAGAAGCCGGATGATGGCAAGATGAAAGGTCTCGCTTTCATCAAGGATCCTGATGGCTACTGGATCGAGATCCTGCAGGCGGACATGATGGAAAAGCAGCAAAAAGACGGCTGAAAGATGTCACTTTTCTGACAGCCAATCTGTTTTTTTGCTTTCCTCTCTGACTGTCTCGTATTGTGTAAGGCTCGCTATTTTTGTCCAAGGCCCGGCACCCTTGCCGGGCCCACCTCAGGGGATCACCTATAATGAGTCAGTCTTCTCTTCTTACCAGCGCACAGCGCACCTTTTGCCAGGCCCGATCCGACCAACCGGCCCCGAACGGCCCCCGTGCCAAGGCATTGCTGGCGCTGGACCAGGGCAACACCCAGCAGCAGGCCGCCGAACAAAGCGGGCTCAGCCTCGGCCAGGTACGCTACTGTCTACGACGGTTCCGAACCGTGAGCCTGGAAATCTTCGACACCGATAGTCCGGCTTCCACCTCTACTGCGCAGGGAGACAGCAAGACGCAAAAGGTCGACAAAGAAAAAAAGAAAAGCGGCAAGAAAGCCAAAGCACTGAAACCCGTTAATGCCAAAAACGAAAAGGCCGAGAAAAAAGCGGACAAGAAAAACACCAAGACCTCCAGCAAAAAGACCAAGAAGGGCGACAAGAAGGACAACAAGAAAAAGTCAGGAAAAAAGGGCGACGGCAAAAAAGGCGCCAAGGGTAGCAAGAAGAAGAAAAACAAATAGTCGAAAATCCCCCCTGCGGCGCGCATGTTACAATTGCGCATCGCCACGGATAAGCATCGGGGTTTTTCTTGCTGACACGCCTTCCCCCCTGGGTAGAAGTTGGAGCCTTCCTGCTCGCCTTTCTAGCGGGCAGTGTCAATGCGGTAGGGCTGCTGGGCTTCAGCCACCAGTCCGTCTCTCACCTGACCGGCACCTCCTCGCTACTGGGTCTGGCACTGGCAGATCTGGCCCTGAGCAATGCCCTGCACCTGCTTTTCACCCTGCTGAGTTTTCTCGCCGGGGCGGCCCTCAGCGGCCTGCTGATCACCAGCACCGCCCTGAAACTGGGACGGCACTACGGCTTTTCCCTGCTGATCGAAGCCGCTCTGCTGGTCATGGCCATGCTGTCTCTGCAACGGGGCAGTGATCTCGGTATCTACCTGGCGTCCATGGCCTGCGGTCTGCAAAATGCCATGGTGACCACCTACAGCGGCTCCATCATCCGCACCACCCACCTATCCGGGATCTTCACGGATCTGGGCATCATGCTCGGCAACCGGCTGCGTGGTATTCCTCTCAATGGCCGTCGGCTGTTGCTGTTCATCTTACTGATCGGCGGTTTTGTCTGTGGCGGTGTGGTCGGCACCTTGTTGTTCCGCCTGCTGAATTTCACCGCGCTGATGGCCCCGGCCACCCTGGCTGCCTTGCTGGCGGTAGTGTATTGGCGTTATAGCCGGCGGCACCGGTAAAACGTTAATCCCTGTAAAGCTTTGCACCATTGCTACCGCTGGCACAGACTGCTTTATTGACAGGTCTACATTGAAATATCCGGAAGCGAACATGAAGCGGCGGTGCGCTATGCGATGGGTTCAGTCTGCCTGGCTCGGTATGCTTTTCGCCCTGTTGATTGTCTGCCAGCCAACGTCCTTTTCTACACTCACTGCGCCCACTATCGGTGAGCAGATTCGTGATCGCTACGAGCAGGCGCTGCCGGCTCTGTCACCCAACAAACAGCGCCATTATGCCACCCGTCTTTACCGAATCAGCGGAGACCGGGATTACCTGCCCATCATCTATCAGGACCTGATCGGTGACGCCGATTTCCTGCAACAGGACCTGAGCCAGTTACACAACCGGGACTACCGGCTGAGCCGGGCCAGACAGATCGCCCTTGCCTACCGGGACGACACCCGCAAACACCAGCGTCGCAAGCAGCTACTGCTGGCTTATGACGAGATCCCCTTTGCCAAGAACCTGCTCTATTACCTGAACAAGGTGGATCAGCTCGGTCTCGCCGGAAAGCCACCCTTTACCCAGACCGGGCAGGGTCTGGATTATCTGCGCCAGGTGGATTTTGCCCGCTTTATCCTCGATCCGGAGGTGATCGCCGCCTACTCACCACAGCTGGCCAATATGGTCTATTACCTGCACGACCTGGGTATTCGCGATCTGCGCGAACCCTTTGAGCAGGCCTTTCGCCAGGTGTTCCCGGACCAGCCACCGCAACCTGATCCGGCTCTGGAGGCCCGGGTCTACGGCATGACCCATGTGATCATTGCGGCCAGCGGTTACTACCAGCAGCCGATCCGTCGCCAGGACTTTGCCTGGATTTTCGACTACCTGGAGCGCCATCACCAGGCGTTGATCGCCCATACCAAAGCGGATATCTATACGGAAATGGCCCTGTGCTTTCTGCTGGCAGGGGAAAGTAACAGCCCGGTGATCGGCGCCGTTCGCGAGGCGCTGGAACAGCGTTACGACCCACAGGCCCAGATGATTCCTTCTCCCCACTGGGGCACAGATCTAAACAAGGGCGAACACCGCAACGTACTGGCAATCATGTTGTATCACTGGCCGGAGCAGCTGCACCCGGGGCCGGATCTGAGCCGCTACCCGCTTTACCAGGAACACTATATCGCGCCGCAGTACTAGTCCGTACTCGTCGACACCACGGCACCATCAGCCTTCGGGGATCACTGTTGCCAGGCATAGTCCATCTGCCTGGCAGTGTCTTCTGCCAGTTTCCGGCTGTGCAGTTTTTCCACCAGATGCAGACTCATGTCGATGCCGGCGGAAATGCCCGCCGACGTCAGGCGATTGCC
Source organism: Alcanivorax sp. (assembly GCF_051117345.1). Taxonomy (GTDB): domain Bacteria; phylum Pseudomonadota; class Gammaproteobacteria; order Pseudomonadales; family Alcanivoracaceae; genus Alcanivorax. The sequence goes on along the minus strand of NZ_JBNPEC010000113.1, from coordinate 17,502 downwards.
GTCTTCTACCCAGCGACTGTTTTCCTGCACATCCAGCGCCGGGAAACGCCGGCGCAAGTCAGCGATATCTTCCCAGTGGGTGGTTACCCGCTGATCGGCAAGCAATCCTGCCTCTGCCAATAGAAAGGCACCAGTACAAACCGAGGTTACCCAACGTGCACCGTTGCCGGCTTCACTCAGGGCTTTCAGCAATACAGGGTTTTCCATGGCAGAGGTATGTACCCCGCCGCTGACCAGCAGCACATCCAGGGCCGGATGCTCATCAAACGTGAAGTGACTTTGTAGCGTGAAGCCGCCACGGGCCATCACATTACGATGTTCGCTGATCAACGACACCCGCCAGGGCGGGGTGTCACAGAGCCGGGCGGCGGTGGCGAACACTTCATAGGGGCCGGCGAAATCCAGTACTTCGGCATCATCGTAGATCACAATCCCGATTTGCAGCATGACGATTCCAGACAGTTACTTGGGAGGCAGAGTGCGAACGAAGGCAAAACAGTGCGTCAGCCAGTGTTGCAGTGTGGCGTCATCGGCCACCGTATCCGCGTCGATCATCAGCATGCCCTTCATGGGCCGACCGGTGAAATCCATCTCGCCGGCTCCTGGCATACCAAGCAAGGTACTGTAGGCATCCGGCCCGACTCTGGCCATCAGTCGGTCGCCAAGAATGCCGCAACACATGTTGCCGGCGATCATGAAACACAAGCCGCCGAACATGCGCTTTTCATCGGGCAGGGCACCACTGACAGCCAGCAGCCCTTCGCGGACCCGCTGCGCCAGCTCCGCATCAAACGCCATCAGAACACCGCGCGCAACGCGTTGACGGTGAGCCCGATCAGCACCAGTGAAGACAGGGCAAACAACACAAAGCGCAGCTCGATCTTGTTGATCAGCGCCTGCAACAACGAATGCACCACGCGGATGCCCACATAGGCCCAGGCCAGCGTCAGGTTGATGCCATCACCCTGGCCAAGCAGTGCCAGGGACAGGGCCACGGCATAGAACACCGTAGGCTGTTCCATCAGATGGTTATAGTTATCCGCCTTCCAGCGCACACTGGCGGGCAGGGTGTTCATCTGCTCGCCACGAGGGGCTACCGGATCCGGTTTCATGTTGGCCGCTTTCATGGCCGGTAAACGGGTCACATACATCCAGAACCACATGACCATGGTCCAGGCCACCAGTACCACGACCGGGGCGATAATAGGGCTTGTCACTTGCATGTGTATTCCTCGTGATTCATTGGTTATGAAGAACTCAAAACAGTTTTTCCAGCGCTGCCAGCAGCATGCCGGCAACAAAGGCACCCGTCAGCAGGGCTGCTATTTTCACTTTCGACAGCGGCTTCGCCACCACCGGCAAACGCCAGCCGGAACAGGCTGCCACCCAGGCCATGGCGGCTCCGCGACTCATTTCATGCTGCCGACACAACAGTGCAATCGCCGCCTTTTCCCCTCGAACGTTCAATACACTTTCCACATCTTCCGGTAGTCTCATTTTTCTTCCCTGTTTTTATTATTCATCTTTCTTTCTCCTTCCCTGGTTATAAATGCATTCCATTGCTTGTCTGTTGCTATCCAACCTGCCTGTTTCAAACCGGCCCGCTGATCCACCCCCATTCCTTGAGAGTGATCAGCCAGCCCAGCGCCTGCACATCCAGCCAGTCACGCAAAGGCGCGGCCTGGGGGCTGAAAACGAAAACACCCAGCACCGCAAGATTTACCACGACCACAATCCAGAAAACAGAACGAAAAGGCTGCTTTCGGGTTTTGTGACGAAATAGCGGGCGCGCCAACAAAGCACCGGGCCAGCCACCGGCCAGGGATAAAAGATGCAGGGTATTCTCCGGTACACGTTGGCGGTCGTTCAGCGCCGCCCGTTTGTCCAGCCCGAACATAATGAACGTCGCAGCAGCCATCAACAGAATGAAAATAATCAGAAAAAACCAGAATGCATTCTGCGAGAAAAACCACCACAACGCGCCGTAAAACGCCCCCACCATCAACACCGGGAGAAGGAATTCCGGCAACAGCAGATGAGCGGGCCGCCAGCACCGTTCCACCTCTACCGCACGGACACCCTTGGCAGCATCCGGCTCTACTCGAAACAGCACTTTTTCGCCGGATTTCGGGCGCGAACGAATACTGCCAAAGGCACTGACATGAACAAAAATATCCCGACCTTTCTTGTCGGCAATAAACCCGAAACCGCGCTCATCATCCCAACGCTGCAGTACACCTAATTGTTTTTTCATATTTTCCTGCGTCAGTGATGTTCCGACCAATACCAGTTAGGCGTACTCAACAATCCCTGCCCGACGATCTGCGTTTCACCCAACTCCTTTGTGAGCTCCACCCCATGGCAATCCGGGTGCTCATTCAACGCCGCCACCAGCCGGCTGGCATGGCTGACCACCCATAACTGGCTGTGCTGGCTGGCCTGCTCGATCAGACGAGCCAGTGCCGGCAGCAAATCCGGATGCAGGCTGTTTTCCGGTTCGTTAAGCACCATCAGGGAAGGGGGGCGCGGAGTGAGTAGGGCAGCGATCAGCAACAGATAGCGCAGGGTGCCATCGGACAACTCCGCAGCGGATAACGGCCGTAACAGACCGTACTGGTGAAACTCCAGTTTCAGGCGACCATCCGGCAACGGCTCGATATTCAGCTTGGCGCCGGGAAAGGCATCTTCAATGGCAGCATCCAGCGCCAGGCTGTCGCCCACCTCACGGATGGTCTGCAGGGCCGCCGCCAGGTCACGGCCATCGTGATGCAGCACCGGTGTGCGGGTGCCGATCTGGACCTGGCGGGCCGGAGCGTCCCGGTCGGTGCGAAAGTGGTCGTAGAACCGCCAGCCGCGAATCCGCTCGCGCAGGGCCAGCACCTCCGGCGCCGTGCGCGCATCGGCCACCTGGCTGAACAGGCTATCGAAGGTATTGAGATGGTCGGCCAGGGTTAACCAGCCGTTATCGACACGGGCTTTCACCAGCGGGCCGCGCCGGTCCACCAGCGCGGCTGCAGGCCGGTAGGCGCCGCCGGCCCAGATGACTTCCCGCTTGATCTCCGGGTCCAGGTTGAAGGCAGTGGTACTGTCCGGCCGGGGCAGGCCCAGCTCAATCAGGTAGCCGAAATCCTGGTCGGCAAACCCCAGCTTGAGCCGCCGACTATGCTGACGCGGCCCCCCTTCTACCGGCACCAGTCCCTTGCGCATGGCGGTGCTGAGCGTCTCCGGCCCGGCCCAGAAGGTAGACTCCAGCCCGCCCTCACTGGCCAGGGCCGCAATCACATCATCCTGGGCCGTGGCCGCTAGCAGCCGCAGGGCCCGATACAGGTTGGACTTGCCGCTACCGTTGGCACCGGTAATCACATTCAGCGGCCCCAGCGGCAACACCAGCTCCAGGGCGGAGCGGTAATTACTGATGGCCAGGATGGTCAGCATGTCTTGTCCTTATTTTTAGCTGCAAGCCACAAGCTTCAAGCTGCAAGCTACAACGCGGTTATCGTTCCGCGGTATCCGCCAGGGCCTTATACGCGTTCAAGCGCGGGCACGGACTGGCTATCACGATAACCGAAGGCGCGCCTTGTAGCTTGCTGCTTGAAGCTTGAAGCTTGTAGCTATCTTTTATCCTTGCCACGCCCACAACGCCGCCAGCAAGGCCACCGGCGCCGTCTCGGCACGCAACACCCGATTGCCCAGGGCAAACGCCACAAACCCGTTTTCCTCCGCCGCGCGCAGTTCGTCATCGGAAAAGCCGCCTTCCGGGCCGGTAAGCAGGGCCAGTGCCGTGGTGCCCTTCAGGGCAGCAGGGGAGAACGGACTTTTTCCCGGGTGGGCGATCAGCCTCAAGTCTGGCAGCTCCGAGGTCAGCCAGTCCTTGAGCGACATCACACCTGCCACCTGAGGGGGCCGGTTCATGCCGCATTGCTCGCAGGCACTGATGGCCACCTGCTGCCACTGGCCCAGCTTCTTTTCCTGGCGCTCGCCCTTGAGGCGCACTTCGCAGCGCTCGGTATCCAGCACCACGATCCGGGCGGCACCCAGCTCGGTGGCTTTCTGGATCGCATAATCCATGCGCTCGCCCTTGATCATGGGCAGCGCCACAGTCACCGCCAGCGGGGCAGTGCGGTCTTCCTCCACAAACGCCAGCGGCTCCACGGTCACCGCCTTCTTGCCCACGGCGACAATCCGCGCGGACCATTCGCCGCCGTGCCCATTGAATACCACCAGCTCGTCACCCTCCGCCATGCGCAGCACCTTGCCAATATGATGACTGGCATTGGCGCCCAGCTCAGTGGCAAGGCCGGACTGAAATTCCTGATCGTCGAAAAAGCGGCGGGCCATGGGGTCTCCGTCATCAATGGGTGCCAGCGGGAAAAACAAAAGGCTACCATAGCGCCGGTCGAAGAGACTGCTATCAAGTGAGAGATTCCATGGGCGAAATCGTTCGTTCCCCGTTCCAGCCCCCCGTGTGGCTGCGCAACCCCCACCTGCAAACCCTGTGGGGGCCACTGGGGCGCGCCTTGCCGGAGGTGGAGCGGCACAGCGAGTGGCTGCCGCTGGCGGATGGCGACCAGCTATTACTGGACTGGGCGGGGCCGCAACATCACCCCGGTCAGCTCACCGTGATCCTGCTGCACGGCCTGTCCGGTTGCAGCGATTCCCACTATATCCGTGGTATCCAGAAGGCCCTGGCCGATGCGGGGGTGCGCTCGGTGGCGATCAACAGTCGCGGGGCCAAACAGCCCAATGACACCGCGCTGTGCTACCACGCCGGAGAAACCGACGATGTGGATGCGGTGATCGAGCATGTATTTGACCAGGACCCCACCGGCAACCGCATCGCCATCGGCGTGTCGCTGGGGGGCAGCCGACTGCTGAACTGGCTGGCCCACCGGGATAACGGCAAGCTCACGGCGGTAGCGTCGGTGTGCGCGCCCTTGCGACTGGACCTGTGTGCCAACCGCCTGGACCGGGGCCTGTCGAAACTCTACCGCCAGCATCTGCTGAAGACCCTGCTAGCCCAGCTCAACGACAAGAAGCGCCATCTCGACAAGGTGAACCCGCCGGAGGCCAAACGCCTGCACCGGCTGAACATGAGTGGCATCCGTTCCTTCTGGCGTTACGACGACCAGATCATTGCGCCGCTGTACGGTTTTCGGGGCGCCTACCATTACTACGCCCAATGCTCTGCCGGCCCCAAGCTGCTGCAGATCCGCACCCCCACGCTAATGCTGCAAAACCGGGACGACCCCTTCATGACCCCGGATACCCTGCCGCGCCAGGAAGAACTGGGCCCGGCGGTGACCCTGGAGGTGAGCGAGTACGGCGGCCATGTGGGCTTTATCAACCACGCCCCCCAGCGCTTCTGGCTGGAACAGCGGTTGATGGCGTTTGTGCAGGGGTTCGGGTTTCGCTGAGAGGGTGTGCGCCCTTGGAATGAAGCCGAAGGCGCAATGTAAAGGGCGTCGCCGGTCCTACATTTTTTGCGACCTACCGCGATAGTTGCTCACGCGCTTCCATTAATGCGAATCCCAATAGATTAGCACCCTTCCACAAGTTTGGGTTTTCACAGGCAGGGTCATCTTCGGCCAGGCCGATACCCCAAATTTTGTCCACTGGGCTTGCTTCGACGAGCACCCGGTTTCCAGTGTTAAGTAAAAATTCATTCAGTTCCGGATTGCAGCTGAATTTTGCCAAGTTCCCCGAAACCACGATTTCAAAGCGATAAGCGTCCCATTTTTCTTGATCGAAATTCTTAACCTCACGACCAATAGCTTTTGCTTCTCCGGGATTGCTCGCGGCTAGAAGTCTTTGTGCTGCACCGCAATCATCAAAAAGTAACGCTTTGCGATACATCATGTAATGCTCAGCTGTCATGAAACTGTTGCCTTCGCATTCAAATGGCGCGTCATACCACTGACTAAAGCAACTTTTTGATACGCCACTCTTTGGTTTTTTGTGCCCCCAGAAAAATACATACTTCACTCTGTTTCCGTGATTTACGTATTCCGCCAGCTCTTCTCTATTTCTGATTTTCAATTCTTCTCCGTGACCAACTCGTTACACATAACTTTCTCATTTTCGGCTGGTTTGTAGAATAGAGGGAATCCTGTTCAACAAAATGCGCTTGCTAATTGGGCCACCAACGACTAACGACTCTTTCCTGGGGCCATTCCAGGATGCCATGGAGCTCCGTGAAATGTGAGGTCTGACCCCGCGCCTGATAATGCCCTCTGTGAAGCATACAATTTTGTGCGTTTTCGTTGTGCTAGTGCTGCTGTGTCCTGACTCATTTCACACCCGCGTACAGCGCGCGAGGTACGAGCGTTGCATGTGACGCGATTGTTAAATCTCTTAGTCAATGCTCCGCCCCAAGATTCTGGCAATTACACCGACAATACCTTTTTCTGTGCGTTGAGCATTGGCGCCAAAGTAGTGGTTACGGATAGCGAAAAACGCTCCCGCTAACAAGCATGCGTGCCCGACCCAAGCCGTGAGCCGAATGAACCGGCCATATCTTGCCTCGATAATAGGATAGAACTGGTTGCCTTTTTGTGCGGCAAGTTGACCTTCAAGATAGCCGCCTAAGCCGATGTAGATCAGTAAGTACGCGAAAAGGCCAACAAGCAGGGCGCCCCACCAAGGAAGGCGGGAGGCAACTTGAACGACATCGGTTACTACCGAACCGAGATTATTTCTTCTTCGATACCTACGACCCATTGTGATCCCCGATTGAGATTTAACCACTTACTCAGCCGGCGCGTCAGCGGTCGGCTGAGTAATCTTGTTAGAGTTAAGGCGCTCAACCTCTTGATTGACAGCCTCAATCAGGGCCTCGTATCCAGATAAGAAACCTTCAACTTGGATTTTTGTTCCATTTCCATGAATGGTTGCCCCATTCGAAGACCACCTTCCAAGGCGCTTATCTCCATGCATTTTAATTATAACCACTTCATCAAGACAGATACGCTTCTTGCCATTAAAGGGACCAACCCCTTCTATTGTATAACCTTTTAGGCTCACTCTTCTGAACCAAAAATATATAGCTGGCAACAACCCCATAAACACACCAATTGCCAGCGTCACGAATTTACTCAAAAGATCTATATGTGAATAGGTAACCAATACGCTAAAAAGGCTGAATAAGAAAAAAGCTATGCCAAGAGGAGAGAACCATCTAAATCCTCGAAAAAAACCGATTAAGTTTCCACTCTCGTCATATTCTATCTCCCTTCTGTCGTTCAGGAGAACCAAGTACACCCCAAACGCTAAAAACCAAAGAATTTCTTCCACTTCACCCTCTAACGCCTTGCTCACCGGAAAATTGGGAGCGCAGCGAGCAATTTGTCCGTGTGCAGAAAATTGTTAGCACTTATTTTCTTTGCTTAACGCTAACATTTCGTCCATCAATTTCTGTTTGATCGAGCGCCTCTATCGCCCCTTGCATGTCATCTGGGCTGCATTCAAGGATCAGAAATGCGTATCCCCGATTGTTCATACCTTTTATGCGATCCTTTGGCATTTCTAGATCAAGCACTGGATATACTTTTGAAAAGGCCTCAATGATTTTATCCTTGGTTGAATTTTTATTTAACCCACCAACGAACAACTTAATTTCTTCCTCTGGAACTATTTCGTCATTATCCGAGCTGACAGCGTCAGAGTTTTCCGGAAGCCCTCCTTCGCTAGGAGTAACCACGATGTAGATAGGGACGGATCTTTTCGGCACTTTGTTTTTCTTTGAAAATTTGAATGCTTGCCCATGATCCTTGGTTCGATGCACTACTCCCAGCTGGCGTAATGGAGTTAAAATTTCACGGACTTGGTCCGTGTCAACAATTCCGAGTCGGTCGATTATATCCTGCGTGGAAAATTCCCTTCCTTCGTGTCCGAGAGCCAAGACAGCCATCTGGCTCTCTGTCAATTTTAAATCCTCAAAATTTGAAAGCCATAGCTTTACTTTTGGATCATAAAGAGATCTATGGAACAATGTTACGGTAAAGTCATTATCGTCACTCAAAAGCTCTGGCTCAGCAAGTGCGTTGCTTCGCATCACATCGTATATTCTGCGAATACCTTCGCCCATCTCCCTGACGTACCCAGTCTCTCGCAAAACTCTTGCGACCAAGGGGTTCCTCGATTCATGCGCGCCTTTTAGTTTCCTGATGTCGTCCAAAGATATGGTCGACAGCACTCTGCCTGGGCTTACTATCTCCAATCGATCCGTGTAAATGCTGATTTCAATTCCTCGCCCTTGAATTGCATAATTGCGATGCACAATGGCATTAATTAGTGCTTCTCTGCATGCGATCTGAGGGTATAAGTAACTTTGCTGAAACTTGGCATGGTCTGTCATTGAGGTATGCATTGTCAGTGCATAACTCATTCGCTCCCAAGCTGTCTCGACCAGCTTCAAAATGTTATCAGCAACAATATCGTCTTTGACTACATTAAACGACTCTCCAGATCGACGCTCTTTCCCGCTTATGGTGAATATCCTGACATAGCAGCCCGGGTGAAATTTCCGTACATCTTTAGCTAGCAACAACAAAGCTGCGGCTTTTAGTTTCATCCCGGATGGAGAGAACTCAGCTATTCCTAAATGCTGAAGACATTTTTCAGGCGTTACACCATAGGCCACTTGGTTGGATAACTCTCGAAGCAAATCAAAATCGAGGTCCTCAAGTGATGCGCTGTCGTAAATTGTCCTATCCCAGACCCTAGATTCATACTCAAGACGTTCTGCTCGAATTTTTTCCGAGCCAACCGGAACAGACTCCAAGTCCATACGCTTGAGGCACTTACCATCAGACGTCAGGTATGCAAAATCATTTCCTTTTTGAATGGAAAAATAAAGAACGACTTTGCCAGAGTAATCAACCAGACTGATTTGCGGCCGCGGCAATGGCGTATCGCCATGTACGTGAGAGATGTAGGCATTCTTCAAGCGCTCCACTTCATCGTCCTGATGCGGGATTCCAGCAACCTTTCCATCGTCTTCAATGCCCACGAATAATTCGCCGCCATCTGCATTGGCGAAGGCCACCAACGTCTTTGCGATGTCCAGGCAAATCTCTCTGGTGCCACGCTTAGTTTTTATGCCCGGCGGCCCTTCATATGCGCTCTTGAACTCACGATAGTGGCTCTCACCTATCTTGGTGGCGAGATCAACTCGTTCTGCAAGCAGTAATACTTCCGACATAATTAGTCTCGTATACCTCGATTTATATGAACGCTAACAGCGTATTCAATCGCAGATGCGATATATCACTTTGCAATATATCCCCACTTCCATTTCTACCCGAACCCACTCGAAACACCAAGGCGAACAAGGCTTTAGGCTAGATCCAGGAATTATTCTCATCCGACTTTTCTTGCACTTGCGCGTTGAACAGGAAATTTTGGTCGGACTTTTCTTGCAGCGCCAAATCAGAAAATTCACTTTATCTCAGCAACTTACAAAAATATGTAAGCCATATCCTACATATTCAACTTGCGCGCTGGTGAAAAACGGCGGGATGGCGAGCAAAACAAGCATGGGGAGGGAACATCCGCAAACTGACAACCAGACATTCAGCGGTCATCAACGCCAGCGCTTGAAAGGGATTGGAGTGATGGGTTCTTAGCAAGGAGAAGCCCTGCGCCTTCAACACAGAGCACACCGTGAAGAGAGGGTGTTCCTTCCGTGTTCTCTGTGCCCTCTGTGATAAACCGTTTCTTATGGCTGGAGGGGAAGGGCAGCTATTCGCTGGCGGCCCGTTGCATGCCGGGAACATGGCCCAGCAGTAGCGCAGAGGTAGTGTCTGCCGCCCGGTAGCGGGCCTTCATTTCTTCCAGGTGCTCGCGGGTCTCGCCGCGCAGGAAGGGCTCTTCCAGGCAGATGATCTGGTAGATGCCGTGGCGCATGAGGGATTCGTCCAGGGCCTCATCCGCCGCCGCGTCCGGGCGCAAGCCATGCACCAGCGATGCCCAGGAGGACATCAGCACCCAGGTGTTCACCATCAGCCCCTGCAGCTGCTCATCATCCAGCTCGAGAATGCCGCTGCTGCGCAGCTCACTGTAGATCACCCGCCCCCGTTCCAGCACCACTTCCACAAAGGCCTGGTAGCGCGCCGCCAGCGCCTCGTCGGCATGCAGCAAGTGGGTCAGGTCCCGGTGAAAGAACCGGTACTGCCACATGGACGCCAGCAAGCCCTCGAAATAGTGGGTTTTGATGGTCCAGGTCAGCGGCCCACGGGGCGCCTCCAGCAAGGTCAGCAAATGTTGGCTGTAGCGCTCGAACAATGCCGCCACGATCGTGCCCTTGTTGCGAAAGTGGTAGTAGAGATTGCCCGGGCTGATGCCCAGTGCCTCGGCAATGTGATTGGTGGTCACATTGCGTTCCCCCTGCCGGTTAAAGAGCGCGAGGCTGGTGTTGAGGATCCGTTCCTTGGTGCTGGTCATTGTAGGCCAAATGTTGTGATTTCATTACTGCCGGTTGACTCTTAGAGTAATTACTCTAAAAATCAGACTCAAGGTTAATTTTTGATCGGCCGCCAGGGCGACCGATCTTGTCATCATACATAATGAAAAGCCTCGGGAGGCAAGTGACCATGGTCGCCGAAGTGAAAGATCTCCACAGCAACAATGCCGATATCGAACGTATGCAGCAGATTTTCGCTGCCCAGAAAGCGGCCTACCGCCAGCACCCTTACCCCAGCGCGGAACAGCGCATCGAGTTGATCAGCCGCCTCAAGCCGCTGCTGCTGGACAACCTGGATGCCTGGATTGAGGCCCTCAACAACGATTTCACCACCCGCGCCGCCGACGAAACCAAGCTGGCCGAAATGCTGATCACCCTCGAAGGGCTCAAGTACACCACCAAGAAACTGCGCAAGTGGATGAAGCCCCAGAAGCGTAGCGTCAGCGCGCTGAGCTGGCCGGGCAAGACCTGGGTGGAATACCAGCCGGTGGGCGTGGTGGGCATCATCGTGCCCTGGAACTACCCGATCCAACTGGCGGTGGTGCCACTGATTACCGCCCTGGCCGCCGGTAACCGGGTGATGGTCAAGATGAGCGAAGCGACGCCGCGCACCGGTGCCCTGCTGGAAAAACTGATTGCCGATACCTTCCCGGAAGAACAGGTAGCGGTCGTCAATGGTGAGGTGGACGTGGCCCAGGCGTTCTCCAGCCTGCCGTTCGACCACCTGCTGTTCACTGGCTCTACCACCGTGGGCCGCCATATCATGCGCGCCGCCGCCGCCAACCTGACCCCGGTGACCCTGGAGCTGGGCGGTAAGAGCCCCTGCATTATCGGCCAGGACTTCCCCATGAAGGATGCCGCCGAGCGCATCGCCTTCGGCAAGTGCCTGAACTCCGGCCAGACCTGTGTGGCGCCGGACTATATCCTCTGCCCGGAAAACCGGGTGCAGGAATTCGTGGACGCCTGGAAAGCCCAGGTGGCTCAGTCCTACCCGACTATGGTCAACAACCCGGACTTCACCGCTATCATCAACCAGCGCCAGTTCAGCCGCCTGCAGGGCTACCTGAAGGATGCCAGCGAGAAGGGCGCCGATGTCATTGAGATCAACCCGGCCAACGAAGACTTCACCGGCAGCCAGAAGATTCCCCATACTCTGGTGCTGAACGTGACCGACGACATGCAGATCGCCCAGGACGAAATCTTCGGCCCGCTGATGATCGTGGTGCCCTACAAGAATCTGGATGACGCCATCGAGTATGTAAACGAGCGGCCCCGTCCGCTGGCCCTGTACTACCTGGACTGGAACCAGAGCAACTGTGACCGGGTGCTGAAGAACACCCACTCCGGCGGCGTTTGCCTGAACGACACCATTTCCCATGTGGGCGTGGACGACATTCCGTTCGGGGGTGTGGGCGATTCCGGCATGGGCGCCTACCACGGTCCGGAAGGCTTCCTGACCTTCTCCCAGGCCAAGGGCATCTACAAGAAGGGCAAGTTCAACGCCACCAAGTTCATCCTGCCCCCCTATGGCCGCGGTATGCACAAGATGATCGACAAGTACTTTTTGAAATAAGGGCACCTGCGGGCTTTTGTAGGAACGTCGCTCTCTGTGCTCTGCGAGTAGGCGGCGCGATTCCATACGCTGGGCTATCGCGCCGCCAGCGACGCTCCTACGGATAACCACCAACAAAAAGAAGAGTGCTCTATGGATCAAGGACTTAACCGCCGCAGCTTTCTCAAGCTGGGCGCCGCCGGTAGTGCCTTGCTAGCCACTGGCTCCAGCCTCACCCTGCTCACCGGCTGTTCCAGTAATGACGGCCCGGCGGCAGGGTATCGCCATTTTCGCCAACAGGACGTGGACCTGCTGACACCACTGGTCGGCGCGGTACTGGGCAAGGCGCTCACCGATGTGGGAGCCAGCGCCGAAGACGGCATGAAAGCCTACGACGACCTGCTGGACGGGGCCATGCCCGGCACCCGTGCCACCCTGTTTCAGATTCTCGATCTGATGCAGCTGGGCGCTGCCCGCTGGTTTATCACCGGCACCTGGGCCAGCTTTGCCGAGCAAAGCGAGGACGAGCTACAACAGACCCTGGCCCACTGGTCCTCCAGTGATCGCGGCCTGTCGCAGATGGCCTTCAAAGGCCTTACCCAGCCCATGTTCATGGCCTGGTATGTGAAGCCTGAGGCGGCGCGCAGTACCGGTTACCCGGGACCACCGCAGGTGATAATCACGCCCGAGGCAGGTATCCCGGCAGCGGATACGGCACCAACCGCCACCTCCTGATGGATCTTCACCCTGCCTGCGGGCAGGGCGATTTGGTTTTAGCGTCAAGCGTCCGGCATCTTGCAGCCGGCGCAAAACAACAAGGATAACGCCATGCAGGACCTGTCTTCCCTGCCCATCAAGGGCATCAAGGACCCGTGGAAAACCGGTATCAAGAACGGCTGGGATGTGATCGACGGGCGCACCGTTTCCGCTGACCGCACCCTGGAAGCGGATGTGGTGATCATCGGCACCGGTGCCGGCGGCGGCGTCAGCGCGGAGATTCTTACCCAGCGCGGGCTCAAGGTGATTCTTATCGAAGCCGGCAAGCTGATGAGCTCTGACGACTTCACCCTGAATGAAGGGCAGGCCTACCGGGACCTGTATCAAGAGGGCGCCATGCGCGCCACCAAGGATGCCGGTATCACTATCCTGCAGGGCCGCACCGTCGGCGGCACCACCGTGGTCAACTGGACCAGCTCCTTCCGCACCCCCAGTGAAACCCTGCAGTACTGGCAGGACACCTTCGGCGCGGAAAACCTGCTGCGCAGTGATCTGGACCCCTGGTTCCAGAAGATGGAAGAGCGGCTCAAGATCAGCCAGTGGATCATGCCCCCCAACGCCAACAACGACGTGCTGAAAAAAGGCTGCGACGCCCTGGGCTGGGAATGGGCCGTGATCCCGCGCAACGTGGAAGGCTGTTGGAACATCGGCTACTGCGGCATGGGCTGCCCTACCAATGCCAAGCAATCCATGCTGGTGACCACCCTGCCCACGGCCATGAACAACGGCGCCACCCTGATTCACAGCGCCCAGGCCCATCGCCTGCTGATTGATGGCGACACCGTCACCGGGGTGGAAGTGCGCCCGCTCAACAATGACAAAGTCGCCACCGGCGCCACGGTCACCGTCAAGGCAAAAACCGTGATTGCCTCTGGCGGCGGTATCCAGACCCCGGCGCTATTGATGCGTTCCGAGGCACCGGACCCCCAGGGCAGGGTAGGCAAACGCACCTTCCTTCACCCCACCACCTTCACGTTCGGCATCTACGACAAGGAAGTGGCCCCGTACTACGGCGCGCCGCAATCCCTGTATTCCGACGAGTTCGTGTTCAAGCAGGGTGTGGACGGGCCGGCGGGTTACAAGCTGGAAATGATGCCCATGCACCCGGGCCTCACCGGTGCCCTGATGGGCGGTTACGGCGGCGATGCCCGTGGCGAAATCGAGCGTCTGCCGAACCTGGCAGCCTCCATCGCCTTGTTGCGCGATGGCTTCCACGCCGACAACCCTGGCGGCAGTGTGGAACTTCGCGACAACGGCGAGCCTGTCATCGACTATCCCGTTGACGATTATCTGCTCGAAGGCGCCAAACGCTCCCATCTGACCATGGCGGAAATGCACTTCGCCGCCGGCGCCAAAGAAATCCGCCCGAGCCACGCCCATGCCGGCTATTACAAAAGCTGGAAAGAGGCCAAGGACGGCATCAACAAGCTGGCCTATGACCCGGTCATTACCGGCCTCGGTAGCGCCCATGTGATGGGTGGCTGCGCCATGGGCCAGGATGAGTCCCAGTGCGTGGTCAACAGCGACGGCAGCTACAAGTACCTGAATGGCTTGTACATTATCGACGGCTCGGTATTTCCCACCAGCCTGGGGGTGAACCCGCAGCTCACCATCTACGGCATGAGCGCCCGCAATGCCACCGCCCTGGCGGACAAGCTGCAAGCCTGACCCGCTCCTGGCTCACCCTGCTCTTGTTGCCATAACGGAGCAGGGTGCTTGCAACCGTCATCGCCCCCGTCCCCCCGATTTCCGCACGAAAACCTCAGGTAGCAGGGGAAGCCAGACGCCAAATAAGGTATAAGTGCGGCATGAAAACCCCGCAACGATTACAACCCCTGGTAGATGACGGCCTCATCGACGAGGTCATCAGCCGTCTTATGAGTGGCAAGGAAGCCGATATCTTCGTGGTCCGCTGTGGCGAGGAGATCCGCTGCGCGAAAGTCTACAAGGAAGCCGCCAAGCGAAACTTCAAGAAAGCCGCCCAGTACCGGGAAGGCCGCAAGGTTCGTAACAGCCGCCGCAGCCGGGCCATGGAGAAGGGCTCCAAGTTCGGTCGAGAGCAGCAGGAAAAGATCTGGCAGAGCGCCGAAGTGGACGCCCTGCGCCTGTTGGCCGAGGCCGGCGTGCGCGTGCCCAAGCCCTACGACATGCTCGAAGGGGTGCTGCTGATGGAGCTGGTCACCGACGATGAAGGCGATGTGGCCCCGCGCCTCAGTGAAGTGGTGATGTCCGCCGAGCAGGCAGAAGAAGACCACGCCCTGATGATGGAATACGTGGTGCGCATGCTGTGCGCCGGGATCATCCACGGCGACCTGTCCGAGTTCAATGTGCTGGTGGATGACTACGGCCCGGTGATCATCGACCTGCCCCAGGCCGTGGATGCCGCCGCCAACAACAGCGCCGAAGCCATGCTCTACCGGGACGTGGACAACATGACCCGCTATTACGGCCAGTACGCCCCGTCACTACGCGGTAGTCGCTATGGCCAGGAAATCTGGGCCCTGTATGAAAGCGGCGAACTGACCCCGGACAGCGAACTCACCGGCCAGGTGGAAGACGACGGCCACATCGCTGATGTGGAAGACGTGCTGGCAGAGATCAAGGCGGCTTTCGAGGAAGAACAGGAACGCCGAGAGCGGCTCAGCGACGACGCAGAAGACAGCGGTTACTGAACCCACCGGTAGGGTGCACTGGGCCTAAGGCGAACTGCATCCTGCGGAAAACCTGAATTGCCGTATCCCCACCTACCCGTAGGAGCGTCGCTGGCGGCGCGATAGCCAACGCATGGAATCGCGCCGCCAGCGACGCGCCTACGGGAAAATGTATCGCTGAGCGACAGGTACGCCGAGGCACCGGCTAACGTCCGGCGACAGCTCGCCAATCATGGCATCCGCCCAGAAAAACCCCTGCACCGACACCCCACACAAAAACACTACCAGCAGAAAAAAGATCAGCGGTTTGATGCGCGCCCGATTGCCGTACACATAGCGGGTAGCGCGAAACACTTTTTCGTCGGGCAAGGGCGACTGCCCCAGCCGCAATATCTGAAAACTGTGTCGCCCTTCGATGGCCAGCACCAGCAGCGCCAATCCCAGCGGCAAGCCGATAAACAGGCCATAGAGCACCAGCTCCAGGCCATTGAACACCCCGTAGCGGTGGCAGTGGGCGGTTTCCACATAGCGTTCAAACCAGGGAAAAAAGAACCACTCGGTTAGCAGGAAAAGGGGCACTGCCCAGGCAGCATGAAACAGTAACAGGCGGATACGCTCCGCCTTACTGTATTGCGGTGCCCACTCGGTCAAGATGATTCCCCCCTGCAGCATGCAAATGACTCAGGGGGCATTCTGGCAGAAAGACTCAGGCGTCGTCGCGACGCAGCACAAAGAAAAACGGCTGCTTCATGCCTTTGAGGTCCATGATGCCGAGCACGGTGTTGGCATCTACCTTGCGGAACACATCATTGATGGGCAGGTTGTCGTAGGACATGGTGGCCGAGGTTTTTCCCCGGTAGTTAACCATGCGCAGGCGGGCGGCGGACTGGCGCCCGGACAGCAGTGGCAGCATCCACTGGAACAACGTGCCGACCCGTTCTGTCTTCAGGAACGGCAACCGGTCGAGCAGGCCCAGCCCCGGCATCACCAGCAACGGCTTTACCGTAGTGAGCTCACCGGACGCCTTGCGAAACACCAGCGGATGCACATGTTCCGCACTGTCAAAACGCTTGCCGTGCCAGTGGCAGCGCTCCAGCACCCCATCCAGAGGGTGACCGGTTTCAAAGCCTTCGCCTTTCCAGGGGCCGATCATGAAATCCGCCTCTATCGGCTCCAGCGCATCATAAAGGGCCAGCGCATCGTCACAGGAGACTTGCCCGGCCTGCTGTGCTGCCGCAAAACTGATTTCTTTCACGCCGTTCTGGTCTGCCTGTGATGCACCCATGATCTACTCCCTGAAGCCGCACGAATAATGGACCCACACGCTAAGCAGAGCCCGGCGAAATCACCAGCGTTTGTGCGCCATTGTCAGGCAAGGGTGTTCGCCAAAAACACCATTCATTGACCAAAACGTTCTCGTAGAAATAAACCGGCTAGAAAAAGAGAAAAATGGCATTAATTTGTTTACTTCAACACCAGCAACATCAACATCTTCAGCCTGTTATTCCTCAGTGAACTCTGTGCCCTCTGTGGTAAAAAATCACCCCTTGCAACGTCCTTCTTCGCGCAATGCCGCTGCGCTCTCTTCCAGCCGTTGCTGCTCGCGACCGAGCAGGGCGCTGACCTGTTTCAGCTCGCGGATCTTGTCGTCCACTGCCGCCTTCTTTTCCGCCATCAGCACTGCGCCCTGTTCGCAATCGATACGGTCGCTACGCAAGGCATCGAGCACCTCACGAATCTCGCGCAGGGAAAAGCCCAGCGCCTTGAGCTGGCGCACCATATCCACCCGCTCCACCGCCTTTTCCGGATAGTCCCGGTAATTGTTGCCACGCCGCTCCACTTCCTGAAGCAGGCCGGCCTTTTCGTAATAGCGCAGGGTGTGGCGGTTTACACCGGTACGCTGCTCCAGTTCCGCAATCTGCATGGCCGCCTCTTGAGGAGCCTCTGAATAACTCCTTGCGTACTCAGCGTGGCCTGAAGCGTGCAGCTGTTGTGTCTTGTATCGACGGACAGGGTGGTTCCCTTTCCTAGAGACAAGGCGCAGCAGATGTGCGCTTCAGGCC
>NZ_JBNPEC010000229.1:0-28296 GCF_051117345.1 Alcanivorax sp. | reverse complement strand
ACGTGTTTGTGACGTAACGCACTCTAAAATAGTGAATAGGGAGCCATGAACTGCTAACGGCGACGCTGAAGCCGTTATGGGGGTTCCCCATCGCATGAGGCCGCTCCCAAGGCATGAGCGCGGCCTCCTCTCTGCCAGCTGAGACGCATCCATTCGCGGTACTGTTAGCTACTCCCTATCAACCGTTTACGGTTTTACCCCGTATTTCGGAGCCCCGCCGCAATACCCGCGATGGTCACCATCAAGGCACTCTCCAGGACTTTATCGCCGTCCTGCTGGCGCAGGCGCGCCATCAGTTCCGCCTGGAGAAGGTGCAGGGGGTCCGTGTAAGGGTCGCGGACACGGATGGACCAGCGCATCACCGGGTTGTTGTCCAGCAGGTCTTCGCGTCCGGTGAGCGCCGACAAGGCATTCACGGTGCCGGTGAGCCGCTCGCGTAACACTTCACCCAGCCGGGCCAGATCCACGTCATCCCCGGCCAGCCGTTGCTCGTACCAGGCCGCCACGCGCAGGTCTGCCTTGGCCAGCACCATCTCCAGCATGTCCACCACGCCCTGAAAGAACGGCCACTCCCCCACCATTTCCTGCACGGTGCCGCTTTGCGCCGGATCTGCCTGGGCAGCTTCCAGTGCCGCGCCAGTGCCCAGCCAGGCAGGCAGCATCAGACGGATCTGGGTCCACGCGAACACCCAGGGAATGGCCCGCAGGGAGCTGATGCCGGCATCCTGCTTGCGCCGCGCCGGGCGACTGCCCAGGGCCAGCCGGGACAGCTCGGTTTCCGGAGTCACCGTGCGCAGGTAGCGCACCAGTTCCGGCTCCTCCTGTACCACGCTGCGATAACCGGCCACGGATACGTCAGTGAGGGTCTGCATCTGTTCCCGCCATTGCGGTTTGGCGGCCCGGGGTGGCAACAGGGTGGCCTCCAGGGTGGCGGCCACATACTGCGCCAGGTTGAACACGGCCACCGCCGGGCGGCCGTATTTGAAGCGGATCACTTCCCCCTGTTCAGTAACGCGAATACGCCCGGCCACCGAGCCCGGCGGCTGGGACAGTAGCGCCATGCGAGTGGGCGAACCACCCCGTGAAATGGAACCACCGCGACCATGGAATAACGTCAGCGGGATGCCGTGTTCGGCAAACAGGGCGGTGAGTTTCTCCTGGGACCGGTACTGGGCCCAGGCGGCACCGAGGAAACCGGCATCCTTCGCGGAGTCGGAATAGCCGATCATCACTTCCTGGCCCCCGGCCACCCGCTGCCGGTAGAACGGCACCGCCAGCAAGGCCGACATGGTGGCCTCGGCATTGTCCAGGTCATCCAGGGTTTCAAACAACGGCACCACGCGCATGGACTCGCTGACGCCGGCGATCTTCTGCAGCAGCATCACCGCCAGCACATCC
Organism: Alcanivorax sp.; assembly: GCF_051117345.1. GTDB lineage: Bacteria > Pseudomonadota > Gammaproteobacteria > Pseudomonadales > Alcanivoracaceae > Alcanivorax. Next base: position 26,898 of record NZ_JBNPEC010000229.1, on the reverse strand, counting down.
GAGGGGGCACGGGCCATGGAGATGACATAGGCGCCCAGCCCTTCACTGCCCTGCTCGGCAATCACCCGGCAGGTAGCCAGCACTTCCGCCACCTCGTCGGTACATTCCTCACTGCTGTGGAAGCCTTCATCAATCAACGGGCGACGGGCCTGCAGTTCCTCTACCAGAAACGCCTGCTTGCGCGCCTCCGGCCAGTCCGCATAGCTGCCCAGTTCCAGATAACGGGTCACCGCATCCACCGCATCACGGTGGCGGGTGGATTCCTGGCGAATATCCAGACACAGCAAGGTAATGCCGAAGCAGTTGAGCCGGCGCAGGGTGTTTTTCAGGTCGCCATCGGCGATATCGCCCAGCCCCACGTCACGCAGCGAACGGTCGATCAGTTGCAGTGGCGCCTGTAATTGCTCACGTCGCAGAAACCCCTCGCCCTCGGGCACCGGCTGATTTTCTACCTGGGCTTCCATCTGGCGTCGGGTGAGTTTCAACCGCTGGCGCACTTGGCGGAGAATCACCCGGTAGGGTTCATGGCTGGCGCCGGTTTCGGCCAGCAATTCCTCGCTGGCGGCTTCCATGGACAGGTCCGCCAACAGGTTTTCCACGTCACGCAGGTACAGATCCGCCGCCATCCAGCGGGCCAGCAGTAACACTTCGCGGGTCACCGGCGCTGTCACATTGGGATTGCCGTCACGGTCACCACCCATCCACGAGGCCAGTTTCACCGGCGCCCAGTCCGCCGGCGGCTGGGGCAGACCCTGCTCGGCCAGCTCCCGCTCCAGTTGCCGCACCATTTCAGGTACCGCCTGCCACAGGGACTGCTCAATGGTGGCGAAGCCCCACTTGGCCTCGTCCACCGGGGTGGGCCGTTCGCGGCGGATTTCATCGGTGCTCCAGGCGGCCAGGATCAGGCGGTAGAGCTTCTCGCGGCGAAAGGCCAGTTCGTCATCGGTGAGGTCCGGCCGGTCCAGTTCGCCGAGCAGATCCGCCATCTGGTCGTATTTGCGGATCAGAGTGCGGCGGGTGACTTCGGTAGGGTGGGCAGTGAGTACCAGCTCCACGGACAGGTCTCGCAGAGTGCCCTCGATCACATCAGCGCTGATCTGCTCCTGCTGCAGGCGCTGCAGCACATTGGCGATACCCTGATCACCGCCGGGATCACCGGGGTAACGCTGGTGCTGACGGTGCAGGCGTTCACGGTGATGCTGTTCGGCAATATTGCTGAGATTGAGAAACTGGCTGAAGGCCCGGGCCACTTCCAGCAGGGTAGCGTCATCCAGCGGGGAGAGCAGATCGCGCAGGGACGACAAGGCGGCTCCCTGCTCGCCGCGGGTTGTCACCGAGGCTTTGCGGATGGTTTCGATGGTCTGGTAAAGATCCTCACCGGCTTGCTGGCGCAGGCACTGGCCGAGCAAGTCCCCCAGTAAACGCACATCGTCTCTCAGGGGCGTATTGACACTGTTATCCACTGTGGCTCCTTCATCACTGCCGAACGGTATCGCCTTACTTTATGCCTGAGCACATTCGCCTTGGCCATGACAACCGCAAAAAAACGCATTTTTAACAAGATTAGCGTGCATGACATCTTTATTCCCGGAGGGCCCTGACGCAACATAGGCGGCTCAGTTACCGGGGATCGATGAATCATGACGACTTCCAGCCGTATCACCTCGGATCAGGGTGTGGTGATCATGCAGTACCTGGCCCGGGCCCTGTTCGCCGCCCTGGCCGTGATTTATTTCCATCACGCGGACAGCTTCTTCTTTACGCTGCCAAAGGCCACGCCCTGGCTGCTGTTTGCCGCCTATGTGGGCCTGCAGCTACTGCTGCTGTTCTGGCGACCGGCCAATGGCGATGCTTTCGCCTCCGGCCTGGATCTGCTGATACTGGGCATCGTGCTACTGCTTGACCCGGGCAACCCGCCGCCCACCATGGCGCTATTGTTTATCGCCGTGCTCAGCAACGGCCTGCTCCACGGTATCAAACGCTTCCTGATCATGCTGGCCGGCGCAGAAATCGTGCTGGCCTTTGTGCTGCCGATCCGGCTGAGCTATGTGACCACGCCCTCTGCCTCGGCAAGCCTGTTTCTGGTCATCGCCCTGAGCGCCTGCATGCTCTATTTCGGGTTGATGATCTGGCGTAACCAGGCCCTGGCCCGGGCCGCTCTGGAAGCCACCTGGCGCGATCCGGATACGGATTTCATCAGCCGCGAGGCACTGATCAGCACCGCCGGCTGGCTGGTGCCACTGCATGACCGGATTTCCTCCCCCATGACCCTGGCGCTGGTACGTCATGATGAGCTGCCCCAGCTGGCCAACCGGGTGGCCCACCGCATCCGCCGCAGCGATGTGGCGGCGCGCTATGACGAACAACACCTGGCCCTGCTGCTGCCCTGCACCGCCACCGCCGCCGCCGAGCAGCTGCTCAATGACCTGCGCGACCGCCACCCCGGCCTGCGTGCCGCCATCATGACCTTGAGTGATGGCGATGCGGCCCTGGAACAGGCCCTGGCCCACCTGCAAAGCTCCATGGCCCGCACCCAGGACGATAACGACCACTGGCTGGCCCACGCCCCACCCATGCACTGAGAGTCTGACCCGAATTGGTGAATTCGGGTCAGATACATAAGCTCACACTGCCTTGCCGTGAAAGCCGATAAAATGGTGGAAAACGTGCAAGGCAGCCGTCATGTTCCGTCGTATCGCCCTGCTGGCAGGGCTGGCCACACTCCCCTTCTCCAGCACCCTCGCAGACACCGCCACCGCTCGCATTGTGGGTGGCGAGCCAGCACCGGTTGATCGCTGGCCGTGGATGACTCAGGTGACCATTAGGACCACGGACCGGTCAACACAGCTCTGCGGTGGCAGTCATCTGAGTCAGGACTGGGTTATTACTGCTGCGCATTGTCTAGAATACGATGATGACAATGGTAAGAGAGTGTTTGCATCGGCGAGTGACGTGAGGGTATTTATTGGTGAAGAAAGAAACAGCCCCACCGTCCAACAGGTTCTTATACATCAGGCCTATAAAAACCTCGACCACGACCTAGCCCTACTACGCATCACACCCCAAGGAAATATTCGCTGGCCCAGCATTATCAGTGAAGACAGTTTCGACGAACTGGAAGGGCGAAGCCGCGGAGAACTAGATGAATCGGTGACTGCTTTGGGTAGAGGCGTGACAGCTGATGGGAGCCTCAGCAATGTGCTGCAGGAAGTACAACTGGATTACATCCCCCAGCAACGCTGCCAAGCCATTTCCACCATCCCCATTCCTGATTCCGCCGTCTGTGCTGCCGAACTGAACCCACTCAACGGCAACGATCAAGACACCTGTTTCGGTGACAGCGGCGGCCCCCTGTTTCAGGATCGAGATCCACAACCATGGATGCTGGGTCTGACCAGCTTCGGACAAGGCTGCGCCACCGGCGCGCCTTCCGGCTATACCCATCTGTTCGCAGAAACCGCAGAGCTGGAGACTCTGACCGCTTCTGTCAGTATCCCCCTGGTGGATCTGCTCCCAGAATGGCCGACCACACCGCCGCAGTATTACTATCAGCCCCCCGGTGGCAGCCAGACGCTGACCCTGGCCCTGAAAAATGGCAGCCTGGAAAACACCGTCACCGATCCGACCCTGGCGTTTAGCCTCAGTGCCGACACCACTGCCAGCGGCAGTTGGTCCGAATGCGGCGGCCTGCTTTCTGGCAATCGCTGCCGGCCTGCAGCCAGCCTCGCCCCCTCCGGCAAAGTGACTCAGAATTTCGTGCTCAACGGCAACAGCGATACCGACAAGGTGGTCACCGTTGCCATAACAGCCACTTCCAACGAGGACGATTACCGCCGCCGCAATAATCGCATCGAACAGAAGGTGGTGTTTTCCAACAAGCCAGATCTGGCCATCTCGGCAGTCCAGCAGAGCGGCAACGCCAGTGAGGCCGGGGTGGCGGTAACACTCAATAATCGGTCCACGATTAATGGCGCTACCGATGGAGAAATCCGCTTTTCCCTGCCGCTAAACACGACCCTGGCAAACGCCGATGAACTGGGCTGTACGCTGTCCAACCCTTTACGTTGCCCGGTGGGCGATTTGCCCGCCAACACCAGCCAGACATTGAATCTGACGTTTGTCTCAGAAAGCGGAGAAAGCCGGAGTATGACTTTTACCAGTTTCTCGGTTGATGGGGATGTGCCAAACGATAACGACAATACCGCCACGCTGACCCTGCGCTACCCCTCCCCGGCCCCCACCGGGGGAGGCAGTAGCGGAGGCGGTGGAGCCCCGGCCATCTTCACCCTGCTGGCCGGCTTGCTGCTAGTGTTGCGGCGCTTTCCCGCAAAAGCCCCACACCGTTAACCCCGATCTCGTTGCAGCCTGAAGGGTCATTCGCTTTGCGAGCGAAGTTTCAACCGGTGTCTGGAGCTGTCGATACTGCTACCTACGGAACTGTGGCAGCGATGCCAGAATATCCAGGGCGTGGCGACGCTTTGCCGGGTCGTGCAGATCTACCGTCACCATCAACTCATCAATTTCCACGCTATCCAGCAGCTCGCCCAGCTGCTCTTCAATGGTGGCGGCGGTGCCCAGCAGTTGCAGGGCCAGAAATCCTCTTACTCCAGCCTCTTCTTCCGGATTCCAATACCCGTCCATACTGTCCACCGGTGGACGCATCCACAGCGGCTGCCCCCGAAACAGGGACAGAATGCGCCGGTAGCTGGTGGTCGTCAGAAAACGGGCTTCCTCATCGGTATCCGCCGCCACCGCCGGTACCGCCAGCATGGCGTAGGGCTTGTCCAGCTGGGCCGACGGCTGAAACTGCTCCCGGTAGAGGCGTAGCGCCTCACGATACAGACGCGGTGCAAAATGCCCGGCAAAGGCATAGGGCAGCCCCCGCTGAGCCGCCAGTTGCGCACTGTAGAGGCTGGAGCCCAGCAACCAGATCGGCACATCGGTGCCGGCACCGGGAATAGCATTGACCGGACGGGAACGATCCAGCGGCCCCAGCAGCCGCTGCAATTCGGCCACGTCATGGGGGAACTGCTCGGCGCCCAGGCCTTCGCGCCGCAAGGCACGGCTGGTCATCGGATCGGTGCCCGGCGCCCGGCCCAGCCCCAGATCAATGCGACCGGGATGCAGAATCTCCAGAGTGCCGAACTGCTCGGCGATCACCAATGGTGGATGGTTGGGCAACATCACCCCACCTGAGCCGACCCGGATGGTCTCCGTGGCGTTGGCGATGTGACCAATCAGCACAGACGTGGCGGCACTGCTAATGCCCTCCATGTTGTGATGCTCGGCCAGCCAGAAGCGACTGAAGCCGAGAGACTCCGCATGGCGGGCATAGGCCACGCTGTTGGCCAGGGTCTGGCCGATGGTATCGCCTTCACGGACCGAGGCCAGTTCCAGCAGGGAAAACGGCAGGGATGTCGCCACAGAATGCTCCTTGATGACAGCCGCAGGGATTAGGTCGACGCTCACATTACCATGCATCAACGCCACCCTGAATCACGTTCGGGGCATTCTGCGTCGCGCTCAACTGACAAACGCAAGAAGGGCACTACCCGTGCGGGGGCAAGCCCGCCCAGTCTTGTTTGCCCTGCCACCGCCCTATATTCTCCCCGCTTTGCTGATCATTCCGGGGAGAACACCTTGAAGACCACGCCGAGCTATCGTGCCGATATCGAAGGGCTGCGCGCGCTGGCCGTTGTGCTGGTGATTCTCTACCACTACGACGTTCCAGGCATCACCGGCGGTTTCATCGGCGTCGATGTGTTCTTCGTCATCTCCGGATTCGTGATCACCCAGCTTCTGCAGCGGGCTTTCGAAAAAGGCACCTTCCAGTTCCGCGATTTCTACGCCCGTCGTATCCGCCGACTGGTACCTCTGTTCCTGCTGGTGTCCACCGTCACCTTTCTGATGATCTCGCCTTTCTATATTGGCGATGCCTACTACATCTTCGCCAAGAGCTGGCTGTCATCCCTGGTAGGCCTGAGCAACATCTACTATTTCCAGGAGCTGGCCCAATACTTCGCCCCGGAAACCCGCTCCCTGTCGCTGCTGCACACCTGGTCATTGGCGGTGGAAGAGCAGTTCTACCTGATCTGGCCACTGGCCCTGTATCTGGCCTACCGGTTCGGCAAGGGCCGTGACGGCCATTGGCCTTTCCGCATCACTCTGGTGGCTACCTTTGCGCTGTCCGTCTATCTGGCCGGTGCCTATCCCTCTGCTGCCTATTACCTGCTGCCCGCCCGTCTCTTTGAGTTCATGCTGGGCACCGGCGTGGCCCTGTTCAGCCGCCAGCTTCCGGCCCTGAACCGACCCAGTGCAGAAATTCTCGCAGGCCTGGGACTGGCCATGATCATCGCCACCGGCCTGCTGCTGACCAAGCATGACCATTTCCCCGGCTATAACGCCCTGTGGCCCACCCTGGGCACCGCCATGGTGATCTATGCCGGCCTGCACCAGACCGGCACCGTCACCGCCCGCCTGCTCAGCCTGCCGGTGATGGTGTTTCTGGGCGGCATTTCCTACTCCCTTTACCTGTGGCACTGGCCACCGGTGGCGCTGCTGCACTACCAACTGATCGAACTGACCTGGACCAATCGCATCCTGCTGATGGTCGGCGTCGTGGTGCTGTCGTGGCTGAGCTATCGATTCGTGGAAAACCGCTACCGGAACCGTCCCTGGAGCTTCAAGAAATCCTTCATGGTGTTCATCTTTGTGCCGTTGCTGATCATCTGGGCGATCCAGTCCACTATCCGCATCGCCGATGACCTAAGCTTCCGCATCCCGGAAGAACGCCGCGAGCTTTACAGCATCATCGCCCAGAACAATGCCGCTGACCTCTACAAGCGCTGCTTCAAGGGAGATCCTTCAGAGTTCAACAAGGGCCAGGCCTGCCTGTTCGGCGCCGAGTCGAAGAACGGCCAGCCGGATACCATGCTGATCGGCGACTCCCACGCCATCGCCCTGTTGGGTTTCGTGGAGCAGCTGATCGGTGACCGTCATTCCATGCTGGTGGTCACCCGGGCCTCAACCCCTTTCGTGATCCCCGAACACTCCGTCAACGCCTTCGGCGACCCGGAAAAAACCGAACGCAACACCGCTCTGGCCGAGTACCTGCAACAGCGCCCCATGACTGTCTTCGTCAACGCCTGGTGGAGCGCTTATCTGCACGATGAATCCTTCCAGACCTACTTCGTAGATACCGTGGCCTGGCTGCACGCCCAGGGTCACACCGTCATCCTCATTGAAGACGTGCCGGAACTGCCCTCCGCGTCCTACGCGGAATGCCTGCTGAAAAATATGGACGATTGTTCCGTTGACGCGTTGGAGGCAGAGGAGCGCCTGGCCGACTTCTATCGTTTCAAGCAAACCGTTCAGGAACGCTTCCCGGACCTTACTTGGATCAACCCCAGAAAAGTCATCTGCGACGAGAGCCGCTGCCAGACCGTGCTAAATGGCATCCCCTTGTACCGGGACGAAAGTCATCTTAACCATGTGGGATCAACGGAAATTGGCAGGGTGTATCTGGAGCGGTTTGATAATCCACTACCGATAAGCCCTTAATCGCTCTCGGACATGCCGACAAAGAACGTGAAGAACGTCACACTATCCATTCTGACTACAAAAAGTATGGCGTTTTTCCTACATCTTTCAGCGCTTACCGCACCTAGAATGCCGCCCTTTGGGCATTTGATTCATCTGGGGAATTTCATATGAAGTACCGCTTGATTGCCGCACTGGCTTCCACACTGGCCTGCAGCACCTTGTTCGCTGCAACCGCCTCACCAAGAGTTGTCGGCGGGGACACCGCTGACACCGGCTGGAACACACTGGTTGCATTGATTGATAAACAGAGAAAACAAGACGCCATCGATGCAGAGAGTCCCTTCCCGGTTGGTCAAGGACAGGTCTGCGGCGGCACCTTGCTGTCCCGGGACTGGGTGTTGACCGCCGCACACTGTGTCCGCTCCGGCATCGTTACCACCTCGGCCAGTGAACTCGAACTCCTGGTCGGTAGCCAGACTCTGGAGGTATCCCCAGATAGCCCACTCTTGCTGGACGCCGCGAATATCATCGTCCACGCCGGTTACAACGAAAATACGTTTGAAAACGATATTGCATTGATCCGGTTGGCAGAACCAGCCGATACAGGCACTGCGACTATCCAGACCGGGGTGCTGGCCAAGCTTGATACCGATAACGCCCTGGAAAACCTTGTCAGCTACGATGACATTCTCAGCGTATTAGGCTGGGGGATCGCCACTTATGAGGACCGGGACGCAGACCCTGATCTGGAACCCGTGGCATTTGTGGAGCTTCAGGAAGTAGCCCTGGACTATGTCACCAATGCATCGTGCCAGACCACCATTGATCTCTATACCAATGGCGACCAGATTCTGGATACCATGCTCTGCGCCAATGAACCGTCACCCGATGCTGGCGACCCTTTTGGCGAAGACTCCTGCCAAGGCGATAGTGGCGGCCCACTGTTCCTGACCAGCGCGACACTGAATGACAGCCCTCAGGTCGGCATTACCAGTTTTGGCTATTCCCTGGATGACAAATGTGGCGACCCGGAGATCCCTTCTGTCTACACCCGGGTCTCCCAATATCTCGACTGGATCGAACGACAAACCAGCCGTGAAAACCAGGAACTCCGTGACCTCACTATTGCTGATGGTGACAATAACTCTCAGGGGTTCGTGAACATCGATTTCCAGGTTCCTGTAGAAAACGCAGGCAGCCGAGGAGCAACTAATTTCTCGTTGGTCATTGAGCACCCTCCTGCATTCACCCTGACCCCCTCCGCAGCAGAAACCGGGCTGTCCTGCTCCCCTTCTGACAACGGCGTTACCGAATGCGTTTATGACGGCGAAGCCATCTCCGGCGGCTCAACCAAACCCTTGGCCTTTACAGCGGTTGATGCCAACAGCCAGAGCGGCATCGCTGTTCCCTTCCAGGTCTCTGTCGAGCTGGACAACAGCCGGGATTACCACCGCCTTAACAACAGCGGCACCGTCACCTTGCAACTGGGCCAGCCCGAGCTGTCCATTACCGCAGAACCAGTCTGTCTGTCCAACCGAAATAACGGCGTGGAAATGCGCATCGAAGCCAACGTGGCCAACCTGGACGATGTGATTGATTCCGTAGGCACTTTTGCCTTCGGCTCGCTACCAGAAGCGATCACTCTGGTCAGCAAGAGCAGTACATCCTGTACCGTGGAAGACGGTGACTACGAATGTCAGCTCGGCCTGCTGGAAGCCGGTGCAGAACAAACCTCAACCATTGTGATCAAGGCCGCAGCTGAAACCACCGAAACCATTTCAATCAATGTGGATAGCGATAACGGGACGCAGCTAGGCTCCGTTCTGCAAGCCAACGTTGCACTGGACTTCAGCCGTGAAGATCTTGAGGAATGCCCCAGTGTGGCGCCTCCCGCTACTCTGGCCCCGGGCGGTTCTGGCGGTGGCGGCGGCAGCCTGCCGGTTGGATTACTGTCCATGCTGATGCTGTTAGGCCTTTATCGCCGCAAAGCCTGAGCATCAACCTGAAGCACGAAAAGGGCCAGCCGTTGCTGGCCCTTTTTTATTGTCTGGATAATTTGCGACAATGCAGCCTCTTCCACAGTGAAATGTGCCCTTCACAGGTCGCATCCAGACCATGCCCAACCTCAAATGCCCCAGCTGCGACCTGCCCCTGCAACTCACCGGCAACAGCTGGCAGTGCGATAACGGCCATCGTTTTGACCGTGCCAAACGCGGCTATACCAACCTCCTACTGGCCCAGCACCGTCGCTCGCGTGCGCCCGGTGATGACAAGGCCATGGTGCAGGCGCGTACGTCATTTCTGGAATTGGGTCGTTATCAACCCCTGGCGGATGCCTTGCTGGCCGGACTGGACGAGGATGATCAGCCCTGGCTGGATATCGGTTGCGGGGAAGGCTGGTATACCTGCCAGTTCGCTCGCCGGCTGGGAAGCGATAACGGCGTGGGCGTGGATATTTCCAAGTTTGCCGTTGATGCGGCGGCCAAGCGGGACAAGGCGCTGACTTGGCTGGTGGCCAGTGGCGCGCGACTGCCGTTGTTTGATGCAAGTCAGCAACGCGTCTTCGTACTGTTCACCCGGCTCTTCACCGATGATATTGCCCGGGTGCTAAAGCCTGGCGGCGAACTGATTGTGGTGGGTACCGGCGAGCGGCACTTGCTGCCCCTGCGCGAGGCCCTCTACGACGAGGTACGCCAATCAAGTTTCGATGCCGGCAAGTTTCTGGATGAACGCTTTGTACAGATAGACAGCCAGGACATCCACCTGGAGTGGATTCCCGATGACGAACAGGAACTGCAGAATCTACTCGCCATGACCCCGCACCACTGGCGCGCCAAACCGGAGGCCAAGGCCGGTATCGGCAAACTCGCCGGCAAAACCATGAATGCGCACTTTGTGATTCAACGGTGGGAGAAGCAGAGAACAGTGAATAGTGAATAGTGAACAGTTGCGCGGAAAACGCTTGCTGTATTCATAGCAAAGAAGCCGCGCCCAGGGGCTGGGCGCGGCTTCTTGCGTTTAAGAACAGAAACGACACTGCGCGCGTCGCTGTTAACTATTCACTGTTAACTGTTAACTCTCCCCAGCACCGTATCCAGATACTCCAGAAGATGGTTAGCATTGCTCACTGGCGCCCGGTAGGCCAGGTGCCCATCAGGGCGCATCAGCCACATTCTCGGGCCCTCGCCGAACGCTTCGGCAAACTCACCCTGATGATCCCGCCAGATACGGATGGTGCCTTCCCGGGGGATTTCCTCCACCGGCGTCTCTCGGGTCACGACTACGGTCAGATGAACGCGCTCACGGTATTCCTGACCCAGACGATCGCTGAGCGCATACAGCACCAGCCGCTCTTTATGGCTCGGGCTCTCGCCCAATTGCAGCAACAGGTGATGAACCGGCTTGCGCAGCAGATCGTGGAGCTGATGGAGGTGACCGGTACGCACGGAGCTCAAGGCGGCGTCAGGCAGGCGGTCGCCGGGCAGCGGACCGCGATGCCGCCAGCCCAGTTCCGCTTCCGGGCCACAACCCACCAGCGGCGACTGCCGGTAATGCACGTCCAGCTGGCTGGCAGTGCGCAGCAGGCGCCGGGTCAGCCCGGGTCGGCCGCCGGCCATTTTCAGCAGGGAATCGCGGGTGCGGCGCAGCATGGGCAGCTTCACCAACGAGGCCCGCGATAACATGTCCACCCCGTGCAGCATTTTCTCCGCCACCGGTTTGCGTTCCTGCTCGTAACTGTCGAGCAAAGCTCCGCTGCCATAGCCCTTGAGATAGAACGCCAGTTTCCAGCTCAGATTGAAGGCATCGGCCAGGCCGGTGTTCATGCCCTGGGCGCCCAGCGGGCTCTGCACATGGGCCGCATCGCCGGCCAGGAATACCCGATTGCGGCGGTAGTGATGGGCCAGTCGTCGTTGCACCGAAAAGCGGCTGATCCAGCGGGGCTCGCCCAGATCCGGCGTCTCGCCAAGAATAGGCGTAAGCCGATCCGTAAAGGGCTGCAGGCTCAGCTCACCTTCCCAGGCTTCATCCCGGGCCATGATCAACCGCCAGCCTTTTGGTAACGGCAAGGCAATCAGCAGACCGTCTTCCTGCAGGAAACCATGGGAGCTGTCACTGCGCCAGGGCCCCTGCCAGTCCACGTCCGCCAGCAGGAAATGCTCGTCGTAATCGACGCCATTGAAGCCGATACCCAACTGCTGGCGTACGGTGGAGCCGACGCCATCGGCCCCGACCAGCAAGCCACAGGTGACCGTTTCCACCTCGGCGCCCTGTCGCACCCGGGCGCGGACACCAGCACCATCCTGGGTGAAATCCAGTAATTCAGTTCCACGGATCAGCTCGCCGCCAAGACTGCGATAGCGTTCTGTCAGGGCGGCTTCCACATCGGACTGGGGGCAGCTCAGCACCCAGGGATACGGGGCATCCAGGGTGGTCAGATCCAGCTCAAACAGGAAGCCCTTGTCACCATAGACAGACACCGCCCGCATGGTGCGCGAGGCCTTGCGGATTGGTGCCAGCACTTCCAGGGCAGCAAAGATTTCCAGGGTGCGGGCATGCAACCCCAGCGCCCGGGACCAGGGTGACGGTTCGGCGAGCCGATCAATAATGCAGCAATCAATGCCGTGTCGACGCAGGCCGATCCCCAGCGCCAGGCCGGTGGGGCCCGCGCCGATAATCAGGACCTGCGGTGTGCGGTTACCGGTAATGCCGATGTTACACTCTCCTCAGGGCGGCCCATCACAGGCAGCCCGATTTCCAATCCTGCCACATCCCAGAGTTCATTCATGGCACAGGCCTCACGCAAGATTATCCACGTGGACTGCGACTGCTTCTACGCCGCCGTGGAAATGCGTGATGACCCGACCTTGCGCCATCGGCCCGTGGCTGTAGGGGGCGACCCTCACCGACGCGGTGTTATCGCCACCTGCAATTACCCGGCCCGCCATTTCGGGGTGCACTCCGCGATGGCCTCTTCCCAGGCTCTGCGACTGTGCCCGGAACTGGTGATTGTACCGCCCAACTTCGACAAGTATCGCAAGGTCTCCACACAGATCCATGACATCTTCCGCCGTTACACCAGCCTGATCGAGCCCTTGTCGCTGGACGAGGCGTTTCTGGACGTGAGCGCCAGTGAGCAGTTCGATAATAGCGCAACCCGGATTGCCGACGCGTTAAGGCAGGATATTCGCCGGGAACTGGGGATTACCGTGTCTGCCGGCGTGGCGCCCAACAAGTTTCTCGCCAAAGTGGCCAGCGACTGGCGCAAGCCAGATGGACTCTTTGTGATTCCGCCAGCCCAGGTGGAAGCCTTCGTCGCCGCCCTGTCGGTGAAAAAGATTTCCGGGGTGGGACGGGTTACCGCCGAACGCATGGCCGGGCTCAACCTGCATACCTGTGGCGACCTGCAAGGCATGAGCCGGCTGGAGCTGTCCCAGCACTTCGGCAGTTTCGGCGAACGGCTCTATCACCTGAGTCGCGGGGAAGATAACCGGCCCGTACAAACAGGGCGTCGTCGCAAGTCTGTGTCCGTGGAGCGCACCTACGACAAGGACCAACCCGACCTGAATGCCTGGCTGCGGGAGCTGGATGGTCTGCTGGAAAAGCTCAAGACCCGCTTCGCTAAACTGGACCAGCATTACCTGATCAGTGGGCTGACCGCCAAGGTGAAATACCAGGATTTCGTCAGCCTGAGCTGCGACAAGGCCGGCGACGACCTGGACCCGGCCCATTTCGAGGCGCTTCTGCGACAGCTATGGGAACGCCGCCAGGGCCCCGCCCGCCTGATCGGTATCGGCGCTCGCCTGCGGGACCTGAAAGCCCCGCAGCAGCCGGACCTGTTTCCGGAAGAAAGGGAGAAAGCGTTGCGGCAGCAACGTAACCGGCTGTGAAAATCAGCTGCAAGCGACAAGCTTCAAGCAACAACACGAACCGAGCTATTGCCAGCGAAGAGACCCCAGAGCCGCGCTTTAAACGTAACAAGAAATCCGGGGCTATCCAGGGCCGACCACATCTCAGGCCATTTTACCTGCTCTCAGCGCGAGACCGGAGATCACGAATTGGCACCACGCGATCTCCGTGTTGAAGCTTGCCGCTTGTAGCTTGCAGCTTTCTCAATGCACACGCTGACAGACGCGACTGTGCAAATCCGAAGGAATCAGCCCGTCCATCAGTTCCCGGCCCCGGCGCTGTACCGGCTCCATCTGGGCGTCCAGATAGGCATCCAGAGTGGCCACGCAATCGGCGCAGCGGTTCACACTATCCCTATCCGGGTGTTCGGACGCGGCCTTCACCGCCTGTTCCAGCTGATTCAGATATTTGAGCAACATGCTTTGCTCCCGATAAAACCTCATTAACGGGCCGGCATTCTGCCGGTTCCCAATCGACCAAGTATGGCGACCCATGAAGACAGCCAGATGACATAGATCAACCATGCACTCAGTGTGCCAGACTTGATAAAGATTGGGACGCCTGCGGCGGCGTGGCGTTCCCGGCAAATTGTAAAAGAGTCTGTCGTGCCCCCGGGACGTGGGGTTTGCAACTCTTCACTCACAGGGATTGCCATCTGGGGTACTCTTGGCAGATATCGCTGTCTTTGGGATAGGCAGCGACGGCTTGAGCACCCCGTGCTCAAGCAAGGTTTGCGCCTCCAGAGGCGCCCCCTGCAGCGGCTTGGTAGCCGCACGGGCTGGCTTGCAGCCTCCGAATAACGATTATTTTGCGACGGACCCGACCCTATGACCGACACGGTATCCACCATTGTTGCCCCGGAAGGCAGCCTGGAAGTCCTCAGCCAGCACGAAGTCGAACGCCTGCGTGACACCTCCGGTAGCGGCCTGCACGAGTTACTGCGCCGTTGCGCCCTGGCCGTGCTTAACTGCGGCACCCCCACCGACGACAGCCGCCAGGTGCTGGAGACCTACAGGGATTTTGATATCGAAGTAATTCAGGAAGATCGCGGGCTGCGGCTCAAGGTGGACAATGCCCCCGCTGGCGCCTTCGTGGACGGGCGTATGATCCGCGGCATCCGCGAACACCTGTCTGCCGTGCTGCGCGATATCGTTTATGTGGCCAACGAAATCCAGAATAACGATAGCTTCAACCTGAGCAGCAGCCAGGGCATCAGCAATGCGGTGTTCCATATTTTACGCAACGCCGGAGTACTCAAGGCCGGCGCCTCACCGAACCTGGTGGTGTGCTGGGGCGGCCATAGCATTTCCCGGGAAGAATACGATTACAGCAAAAGCGTGGGCTACCAGCTCGGCCTGCGCCACAAGGATATCTGTACCGGCTGTGGCCCCGGCGCCATGAAAGGCCCCATGAAGGGCGCTCACGTGGCCCACGCCAAACAACGCTTCAAGGGTGGCCGTTATCTGGGTATCTCCGAGCCGGGCATCATCGCTGCCGAGGCCCCCAACCCCATCGTCAACGAACTGGTGATCATGCCGGATATCGAGAAACGGCTGGAGGCATTTCTGCGAGTGGGCCACGGCATCATCGTCTTCCCCGGCGGGGTCGGCACCACCGAGGAAATCCTTTATCTACTCGGCGTGCTACTGCACCCGGACAATGCCGACATGCCCCTGCCCATGGTGCTGACCGGGCCGGCCAGCAGCGCCGACTATTTCCACCAGGTGGATGCCTTTATCCGTTACACCCTGGGAGACCAGGCCGCCGAGCGCTACCAGATCATCATCGACGACCCGGAAGCCGTGGCCCTGGCCATGTGCGTAGGCATCGACCGCCTCACCCTGTTCCGCCGTGACAACGACGACGCCTTCTACTTCAACTGGCGCCTGAACATTCCCCTGGAATTCCAGCAACCCTTCGAGCCCACCCACGAGGCCATGGCCAGCCTGGATCTCAGCCCCAACCAACCGGTCCACCTGCTGGCCGCCAACCTGCGCCGCGCCTTCTCCGGCATCGTCGCCGGCAACGTGAAGGAACAGGGCATCCACGCCATCGAACAACACGGCCCCTATCGCCTGCACGCCCCGGGCGAGCTGATGACCCATCTGGATGAGTTGCTCAAGGCGTTTGTGGTGCAGCACCGCATGAAGCTGCCGGGCAGTCATTACGTGCCGTGTTATGCGTTGGTGGGGTGAAGGAAGCTGCTAGCTACTAGCGGCGAGCTACTAGGCAAGACTCCCTCCCGTAGGCGCGTCGCTGGCGGCGCGATTACAGGAGTTGCGAGAAGCGGGTTTCGAAAATCAAAACCCGAAATTCGTAAAAGACAGATTCTCGCTTTTTGCAACTCGAAACTCGTACCTCGAAACTGATGTGTCGCCCCGCCAGCACCGCAGCCGCAAAAACGAAAAAGCCCCGGAATCCCGGGGCTTTTTCGTTTCACTCGTAGCGCGAAGCTAGTCGCTCACAGCTGCTCTTACCGCGGCTGCATGCGAATGCCGCCATCAATACGGATGGTCTCGCCGTTGAGGAAGCTGTTCTCGATCATGTGGCAGACCAACTGGGCGTATTCTGCCGGGTTACCCAGACGCTTGGGGAACTGGGTCATTTCGATCAGCGGCATTTTCACCTTGTCCGGCGCAGCGTTCATCAGCGGGGTGTTGAAGATGCCCGGGGCGATGGTGTTGCAGCGGATACCCAGCGGCGCCAGATCGCGAGCGATGGGCAGGGTCATGCCGACCACGCCACCTTTGGTGGCCGCGTAAGCTACCTGGCCAACCTGGCCGTCAAAGGCCGCCACGGAAGCCGTGTTCACGATCAGGCCACGCTCGTTATCTTCACCTGGCTCATTCTCTGCCATGGCAGCAGCGGCCAGACGGGCCACGTTGAAGGTACCGATCAGGTTGATCTTGACCACCATGTTGAACACGCCCAGATCATGGGGCTTGTTCTCACGACCCACGGTCTTCATGGCGGAACCCACACCGGCACAGTTCACACACACATGGATGGCACCGAATTTTTCCACGGTGGCGTCGATAGCCGCCTTAACAGACTCCTCGTCGGTCACGTCGGTCTGCACAAACGCCGCATTGGCACCCAGCTCCGCCGCCACTTCCGGACCACGCTTGTCGTCACGGTCCAGGATCATCACCTTGCCGCCCTTGGCAATAATGGCTTCAGCAGTGGCCTGGCCCAGACCAGACGCGGCGCCGGTAATCACGGCGACTTTATCGGTAATATTCATATGCTCTCCTTGTGGTGAAAGGGCATGGGCTGTTGCCGCGCCAACAGCAGCAACCCATTACAAATGCTGTCCCGCAGTATACCCACCCCGTTCACGCGTCACATTGTTGCTTTCGCTCAAAGTGGGTGCCAATCTTTGACAACCGGCCAGGAGGGAAAACCTTGCCAGATACCGCCAGACAGGACGCCTGCGCCACACTGATGGCGCGCTACCAGCGTATCCGGGCTTTCAGCGAACAGCTTTGTGACACCCTGCTCACCGAAGACATGGGGCTGCAGGCCTGCGCCGACGTGAGTCCGCCACGCTGGCATCTGGCCCACACCACCTGGTTCTTCGAGACCTTTCTTCTCAAGCCTAACCTGCCCGGCTACCGGGTGTTCGAACCGCAATTCGAGTATCTGTTCAACAGCTACTACAACGGCATTGGCGAACAGTTTGCCCGCCCGCAACGTCACCTGTTGTCGCGTCCCACCGGCGAGGAAGTCCATGCCTGGCGACAACAGGTGGATCAGGCCATGGCTCGTCTTATCGAAGCACAACCGGCTCTGTCAGGCCAGGTAACACTGGGGCTCAACCATGAGCAACAGCATCAGGAACTGCTGCTCACGGACCTGAAATACAGCCTTTCCTTCAACCCCCTGGCCCCCATCATCGGTCAGCCTATCGCCACAGCGGAACACGCTGCACCGTTGAGTTTCCAGTCGTTCAGCGGCGGCTTGGTGGAAATCGGCACCTCTGGCCATGACTTCGCCTTCGACAATGAGACTCCCCGCCACCGGGTCTGGCTGGAGCCGTTTGCACTGGCCAACCGGCCGGTTACCAATGGCGAATTCCGCGCCTTTATCGAGGATGGCGGTTACCGACGACCGGAATTATGGCTGTCTGACGGCTGGGCCTGGGTGCAGGCGGAACATAGCCAGCGACCTCTGTACTGGCACGAGGGTCTTGACCAGCACTTCACTCTGGCAGGGTTACAACCGCTACATCCGGGTCAGATTCTTGCTCACGTGAATTACTACGAGGCGGATGCCTATGCCCGCTGGGCCGGCAAGCGTCTGCCTACGGAACAGGAATGGGAGCACGCGGCGGCAGCGCAACCACTGGAAGGGCATTTTGTGGACAACGGTATCTACCAACCCGGTCAGGCCCGCGATACGGTCTTGTCCCACCTATTCGGTGATGTCTGGGAATGGACCGCCAGCGCCTACCTGCCCTACCCGGGTTTCCAATCTGCAGCCGGGGCAGTGGGCGAGTACAACGGCAAGTTCATGTGCAACCAGATGGTACTGCGCGGCGGCTCCTGCGCCAGCAGCCGGGATCATTTGCGGGCCAGCTATCGTAATTTTTTCTACCCCCATCACCGCTGGCAGTTCAGCGGCATCCGGCTTGCGGGAGACCCGTCTTGAACCAGCAACAGCTCGGCCCCAACCTGACTTTTTTCGACCTGCACCCACCCACCACCGACATGCTTGCCGAAGTCAGTGAGTCCCTACAGGCGCCGACACCGACGCTGCATCCCAAGTTCTTCTACGACGAAACCGGCTCCACCCTGTTCGACCAGATTACCCGCACCCCGGAGTACTACCCCACCCGTACTGAAGAGAGCTTGCTGCGTCGCTACGCCAAAGAGATTCATGCACGGCTGGAGGGCATCCACACCATCGCCGAACCCGGTGCCGGCAGTTGTGAAAAGGTGCGGGTATTGCTGGATGCCTGGCAACCGAGCCATTACATGCCACTGGAAATATCCCGGGAATGCCTGCTTGGCGCGTCACGGCGCCTGGCTGACGATTTTCCGCAGATTCATATCAGCGCCGTCTGCGCGGATTATTGCCAGGCCATGGCCATGCCGGAGGGCTTGCAACAACCGGGTCGTCTGGTCTTTTTCCCCGGCTCCACCATCGGCAATTTTGAACCTGCACAACGCGCCACGTTCCTGCGCGGCCTGCGCGAACTGGCCGGTCCCGGTGGCTCGCTGTTGATCGGCGCGGATCTGCAGAAACCCGCCGAACAACTTCATGCCGCCTACAATGATGCCGGAGGACTCACTGCCGCCTTCAATCTGAATGCCCTGCACCATCTGAACCGGGAACTGGATTGTGGTTTCGATACCGACACCATGCGCCACCTGGCGTTCTACAACAGCGCGCAAAGCCGTATCGAAATGCACCTGGAGTGCCTGCAGGATCAGCACATCCGTCTTGGCGACTCCAGCCTGACACTCACCGCCGGTACCCGTATCCACACAGAAAATTCCTACAAATTCACCGTAGAAGGGTTTTCCGCCGAACTGGCCGCCGCCGGTTTTACCCCTTCGGCCTGCTGGACCGATAACAGCAATCTGTTCAGTCTGCATCTGGCCTGTGCCTGACCAAAAGCACACAACGGCCCGCAATCACCAGCCATACCGGCCCGAAACGCACGCCAGGCGCCGGCCAAGACCGCAAAGACTGTAAAACTACCCACTTTGATATCAGCGAATAGTGTGAACTGGCACTGGTACCGTTATACTGAATCGCGTTTTTTTGCCGATTCAGTCTTCGAAAGAATAAAAGGGGTCACGGGCCACCGTGGCGTAGGGAGATCGGATGCTCGAACTGATCAGCGCGGCTCGCCGTCGTAAACGGCCGCCCACACACCAGCTGTTTGATGTTGTCACCCAGGAGTACCGGGTGGGGTTGCTGGATATTGACCTGAACATGCATCTGAACAATGCCAAGTACCTACGGTTCATGGATCGCTGCCGGCTGGAACATGCGGTGGTTACCGGTCTGCTCAACCGCATGATCGAAGCGCGTTGTAATGGCGTGGTAGCCAACACCGAGATTTCCTACATCCGCGAACTGCGTCCGTACCAGCAGTTCCAGGTACACACCCGCATTCTCGGCTGGGACGACAAGTACGTGTACTACGATCAACGCTTCGAATCCCAGCGCAAACTGCACACCCATGCCCTGCTGCGGGTGGCCAACGTCTATGGTGGCAAATCCATCAGCCCCCAGACCCTGCAGGAAATCACCGGCTTCAACCAGACTTCCCCGGCCTTGCCGGAGTATGTGGAACAGTGGAAGCGACTGCTGCAGACCAAACGGCGTTTGACGGAGAGTGACTAGTTACGAGCTGCTAGCTACTAGCTAAAACCACCCACACCGTAGGAGCGGCGTCTGAGCCGCGAACCGGGCGCCGAAAGATCGCGAACACGTATAGGCCTTTCGAGTTCGGTAATGCCTGATCGCCCTACGGACGATTTCCTCGCTACGCGAGGTTCGCGGCTCGAGCGCCGCTCCTACAGTCACTTCGTAGAAAAGTTACCCCTCTCCAGATAGCAAAAGCCCCGGCATGCCGGGGCTTTTTGTTTTGCTAGCAGCTAGTAGCTAGCCACTCGCAGCTATCATTATTCCGTCGCATAAGTATGGAACGGCGCCCAGCGCGGTACCTGGCTGTCCTTGCCGGCATAGTAAACGCCGGGCTCATCCAGACGCAGGTCGGCGATTTCGCGCAGGGCCACAGCACGGGGGACCTGCTGCAACGGCCCGGCCTGCTGGTAGTTTTCCGGGTCGGCGACCAGTTCTTCCATATCCAGCGGACGGGTTTCCGAGTAGCGGAAGTAGTAATCCTTGCCGCCTTCCACTTCCAGCGGCATCTCGAACACCATCTTCAGATAGAGCACACTGAGCGGTCGGCGAGCATAGAAGTCGTGGGTACCAGCGGGCAATTCCAGCCAGCTGTAGGCGCCGGCCTTGAGGCCGAACAACTGGGAAGCGTCCAGGAAAAACACCGGCGCCTGCACTTCTTCATAGCCCCAACGGGTAATCGGACGATAGATGTAGACCATGGCATTACGCGGATCCAGCGTGTCCATGGGTTTGAACGTCTTGCCCTGAGGGGCATGGATGAAGGCACCGGGGGTCGAAGGGACACCCACACCAAGGCTGGAACATCCCGAAAGCATCCACAGGCAAGCTGCCAGCAACACAGCCAATCGCATTATTATTCTCCAGTGATGCCGCTTCCCGTTAGCTCGGGGCGACCCTGTTTATTATTCAGCGCAAGATAATGCTTATGAAGGTGCTAACTATGGCCGATTTGCGGGTATTGCTCAAGATTAAGCGAGGGAACCTCTGAATAACTCCTTGCATGCTCAGCGTGACCTGAAGCGTGCAACTGTTGTGTCTTGTCTCGATGGTCAGGGTGGTTCCCTTTCCGAGAGGCAAGGCGCAGCAGATGTGCGCTTCAGGCCACGCCCTTCGGGTCTTCCAGGCTGGCCCGCACTCGTTGTTGCGCTTTTTCGATGTATGGACATACACCTTCAAAAGCGCGCCTAGATTGCGAACCAGCCTGAAAGACTGAGTACGCAAGGAGTTATTCAGAGGTTCCCTAGTGCTCAAAATCCCGCCAAGTGGTTCGTCTCTCCTCTCCCTTGCCCCGCCTTTTCTGCTAATCTTCCGTCATGGCAGTCAATCGCATCCACACCCCCTGTATCGGCGTCTGTTCCACCGTCTTCGGTGATACGGTCTGTCGTGGCTGTTGCCGCTTCAGTCACGAGGTGGTGCACTGGAATGGATACACCAACGAAGAGAAGCAGATCGTCTGGAAACGGCTGAATCTGCTGCTCTGCCAGGTGGTGGACAACTATTTCGTGGTCACCGATGCGGACCGGTTGGCGGCGGAGATGGACTTTCAGAACCTGCGCTACCAGACCCAGCTTTCCCCCCAGGGCTGGGTGCCGGAGCTACTCAAGGCCGCCGGTAAGCAACAAATCCCTTATGACCGCTTCGGCCTGCGCGCCTTGCCCCCGACCCAGGGCCTGCTGCCCCGGGAGCTCTACGATCAGATCAGTGCCGAATGCCACGCCCTGGCTCAGGCCCACTACGACCGCTCCTTCGCCCGACCAGTCACCCTGGTAGCCGAACTCACCGAGCTTGCCGCCCGGGAGAAGGGGTTGATCTAACAACGAGCTACGAGCTTACAGGTTTTAGCTCGTAGCTAGAGGCTAGTAGCTAGCAGCCATCATTTGTCCCCAAATGACCCTTCCAAAAATACATCAGCCAATGGCACAGTTTCGGAATGAATATTCATTCAACCTCTGAGTGAGGCTTGCCATGCCCAGCACTGCCCGGGTTACCCCGGTCGATAACAAGGAAACGCGCAAACGCGAACAAATCATCCAGGCCGCCTTGCGGGTATTTGCCGAGCATGGCCTGCATGGCACACCGGTACCTCCCATCGCGGCAGAAGCCGGCGTGGGGGTGGGCACCCTGTATCGTTATTTCGACAGCAAGGAAGCCCTAATCAATGCCGTGTTCCGCGACAGCAAGCGGCAACTTCACGACCGCCTGCTGAGCGGCCTGGATTTGATGCATCCCTCCCGCAGCCTGTTCGATAACCTGTGGGCCCGTCTGACGGCCTTTGCCCGCGACGAGCCGGATGCGTTCCAGTTTCTGGAAATGCAGGATCACCACAGCTACCTGGATGCGGAAAGCCGCCATCAGGAACAGGCCCTGCTGATTCCCCTGGGAATCATGGTGGTCATTGGCCAGCGCACCAGCCTGCTCAGCAACACCATGAAACCAGACCTAGCCATCGCCCTCTTCTGGGGCGCCTTTGTGGGCGTCTTCAAGGCGGAGCGGCTGGGTTACCTGACTCTGGATGACGACGACCTGAAACGGGCGCGGGATGCCTGCTGGCTCGCCATCGCCAATCACGACACCCCTCATTACGACAACAAAGGCACGCAACCATGAAACCCCGTCATGTACTGATTACCGGCGGTGCCGGCGCCATCGGCGGCCAGCTCGCCGGGCAGTTTCGTCAGCACCACCCGGAGGCTCACATCACCCTGGTGGACCTGAATGCCGAGGCCCTCGCCCAGACCGCCGACAGGCACGGCGCCCAGGCGGAAACCTGCGACCTGACCGATATCGATGCCCTGCCCGCCTGGTGGCAGTCGCTGGTGGACCGTCGCGGGCCGGTGGACGTGCTGATCAACTGTGCCGGCATCATGGACATCATGAGCATCACCGGCACCGGCTGGGAGCAAGGCAAGCGTCTGCTGGATATCAACTTCACCGCTCCCATGCGGCTCATGGACCTGGCCCTGCCGGCCATGGTGGAAGCCCGTCACGGCTGCGTCATCAATGTGGCCAGCATGGCCGGGCGCGTGCCGATTCGTGGCTGCAGCTATTACGGCGGCGCCAAGGCCGGCATCGGCCTGGCCTCGGAAATTGCCTGCCTGGACCTGAAGAAACAAGGCGTGAATGTGATCACCGTCTACCCGGGCCCAATCCATTCCGGCCTGGAAAGCCATGCCCGCAGCCAAGTCAAGAAAGGCCCGGTGTCCCGCTATATCCCCACCGGCAAACCGGAGGTGCTGGCCGAGCGCATCTACCGCACCTTCCGCAAGGGTGGCGCGCGAGTGATCTACCCGGATATCTACGCCTTGGCCAAACAGGTGGCCAACCTGAATCTGACTAACCGGGCCATGGATTTCTTCAGCCCGCAACCGAACCAATAACCACGGACACTGCCATGACACAGCAAGCCAACACTCCCATTCATGACGTCCTGATCGTGGGCGCCGGCATCAGCGGCATTGGCCTGGGCATTCGCCTGCGTGAAGCCGGCTTCGATAACTTTGTGATCCTGGAAAAAGCCGCCGACCTGGGCGGAACCTGGCGGGATAACACCTATCCGGGTTGTGCCTGCGATGTGCCCTCGGCGCTGTATTCCTATTCCTTCGCCCAGAAACCGGACTGGAGCCGGGCCTTCGCCGGGCAGGCGGAAATCCTCGACTATGTGCGCGACACTGCTAACCGCCACGCCATTCCCGACTTCATTCGCTTCAATCAGGCGGTAGAACGGGCGCAATGGCGGGAAAGCAAAAACCTCTGGGAAGTGCAGACCGGTGATCAGCTCTATTTGGCCCGCACTGTGGTCGCCTGCTCCGGCTACCTGCACGAGCCGATTGTCCCGAACATTCCCGGTCTGAAGGACTTTCAGGGCAAGCTATTCCATTCCTCCCGCTGGGACCATGACCACGACCTGAGCGACGAACGGGTGGCGGTGATTGGCACCGGCGCCTCGGCGATCCAGTTTGTGCCGGAAATCCAGCCGAAGGTGCAGCAGCTGAGCCTGTTCCAGCGCACCCCCCAGTGGGTGCTGCCTAAACCGGACCATTCCATTCCCAAAATCGAGGAAAACTTCTTCCGCTTGCCGTTTACCCTGAATGCCTGGCGCAAGATGCTTTTTGGCGGCTTTGAGACCTTCGGTATCGGCTTTCGCAAACCCGCGCTGCTGCGGCAGATACAGAAACTGGGCGAGGCGCATATCCGCCTGGCCATCAAGGATCCGGCCCTGCGCGACAAACTGACCCCGGATTACACCCTGGGCTGCAAGCGGGTACTGATGAGCAACAATTACTACCCCGCGCTCAATCAAGACAACGTGGACGTCTTCGCCACCGGCCTGAAAGAGGTCCGTGGCAACACCCTGGTCGGACAGGACGGCAGCGAATGCGAGGTGGATACCGTAATTCTCGGCACCGGCTTTTTCGTCACCGAGCCGCCCATTGCCGACCACATTTTCAATGATGCGGGGGAGTCACTCAGCGAAATGTGGAAAGATGGCATGCAGGCTTACCGTGGCACCACCATTGCCGGGCTACCCAATGCCTTCATGGTGCTGGGCCCGAATCTGGGGATCGGCCACAACTCCGCCTTTATCGTCATCGAGGCGCAGATCAACTACATCCTCAGTACCCTGCACACCATGCGCGATCAGCAACTGAGCCGGGTGGAAGTGAAAGCCGACAGCCAGAAAACCTACAACCGCAAGGTACAGAAAGACCTGCAAGGCACCGTCTGGAACACCGGTGGTTGCTCCAGCTACTACCTGGACAAGAACGGTTTCAACAGTGTGGGTTTCCCCTGGAGCACCCTGGAAATGCAGCGCTTGCTCAAAGACTTTGATGCGGAAAGCTACTCGATCACGCCCGCGACCCAACCCGTCTTCTAATGTGAACAGGCCCGAATCATGACAAACAGCAACCCATCCCCTCGCCGCGCCCTGGTTCTGGGCTGCGGTGGCGTCGCCGGCGGCGCCTGGTCCATTGCAGCCCTGCACCATCTGGAGCAGCAACTGGACTGGGACGCCCGCGAAGCCGATATCCTCATCGGTACCTCGGCAGGCGCGGTACTGGCCACCCTGCTGGGTAGCGGCGTCAGCGTGGCCCAGTTGCTGGCCTGCCAGCAGGGAGCCAGCGAACAATGCCGCTGGGATCATGACCATGACAGCGGCGGCGCCCTGCCCCCCCTGCCCGGCGCCAGCCTCACCGGTGCCCGGCTGGTACTGAAAGGCTTGCGTGGTGAAGTCTCACCACTGACCGCCTTCTGCGGCCTGCTGCCGCGGGGTCAGTTCGACATGGCGCCCTTCCGGCGACTGATCAACGACGCCACCGCAGGGGCAGACTGGGTAACCCACCCCGCCACCTGGATCATGGCCGTGGATACCACCACCGGCAAACGGGTGCCCTTCGGCAAAGGTGGCACCCCGCAGGCCTCCATTGCCGATGCAGTCTGCGCGTCCTACGGGGTCCCCTTCTGGTGTCCACCGGTGAGCCTGGGCAACCGCACCTACATTGACGGTGGTGTGGCCTCCCCCACCTCAGCGGATCTACTGGTGGACAGCGCCGTAGACGAAGTGATCATTCTCGCGCCCATGGCCTCACGGCAACCGGACAAGCCTCGCTCGCCCCTGGCCGCCATTGAGCGCCGGGTACGACGCTACATGACCGGCATCGTGGATCGGGAAGTGAGTAAACTGGAAAAGGCTGGCAAGCGGGTAATTCGTCTGGAGCCCAATGCGGACGACCTGAAAGCGTTTGGTTTCAACATGATGGACCCGGCACGACGGCGCCAGGTGCTGGACACAGCGTTAATGACTACGGCCGTTACCGTGCAGAACACGCTTTAGCCTGATCACAGGAGGGGGGGTCGCCGAGCGGCTCCCCGGTACGTCTACAGCGAATCCACCGCTGCGATCAGGGATGCCTTGATCTCATCCAATGAACCCTGTGCAGCCTCGCCCTCTGCGTGGATTAGCCCACCTAACACCATCGCTCCGGCCGCCAACGCCACCAGCGCCAGAAGGCGCACACGATCTGCCTCAAGCTTCCTGCCCGGCGGAAAGTCACCGGGTTTGCGATTTCTGTCTTGTGTATGCACTCGCATAATGACACCTCCCCTTTTGTTCTACCCGGGACGAGGCGAACTCGCAAGTGCTGCCTGAGCAGACTGTTAGGCGATCAGAGAGCATTCCGGGCAAAACCGCAGGGTGCGGAAATACAGCTTGGCCACTGGCAAGGCATGAATACAATGCAAGAAATCGCCCAGGTAAATGCGCTGGTCATGTTCCTTGGGCAGATGCTGGCAATTTACCGTGTGGATTTCCCAGGTCTCATCGTCGGCCTTGATCTTACTGAGGTAATACCGCATACCCTTCCCCGATTAGCGGATTCGACAGGGGGGCATATTAGGGAAATGAGACTTGAGCGGAATGAAAAGAAAGTAAAAACTGGCAAGAAATGAAATTAACTTTATAGCAGGCTTGGGCAGTGTCTGGCGGAATGAAAAAATAGCGTAACCATCCAGAGCTAAACCTCAGCATGGATCTCAAGTGACCCTCTTCAGGATGCCCGAAAAAACAAAAGGCCGTAACAGCAATGCTGTTACGGCCTTTCTTTGAGATGGTGCGCCAGGAGGGAGTTGAACCCCCACACCTCTCGGCACCAGAACCTAAATCTGGCGTGTCTACCAATTCCACCACTGGCGCAATCGGCGGCTATTCTAGCAGGCTAATCGATAATTACCAGCAGGATCAGCCCCCCTGGAGAATCCGGTAAAGCGCCTGCAGATCTTTATCGATTTTGCCCACCTTGCCTGCCAGAGCGGATAACTCGGCGCTGTTGTCCGGCGCCGGTTGCGACGTAGAGATCGCTGCCGCTTGTGGCCGGTCAGCCAGGCGACTGATCCGCGAAGACAGGCCTTGCAGCTTGCTGTCCATCTCGTTCAGGCGCGTCGCCAGCTCGGCCCTTTCGCTATCGCTGATGCGCTGTTTGGCCATGGCCACGGTGAGCCCGCGGACCTTGGCATTCAGGTCGTGCAAATCGTCACGCAGGCTGTTGACCAACTCATCGCCAGGAGCCGCTT
>NZ_JBNPEC010000136.1:0-28614 GCF_051117345.1 Alcanivorax sp. | reverse complement strand
GCCATCAGGGCAGAGCCCAGCTGGCGGCTTTCCCGTTCCTGCTGGTCCTGTTCGGCCAGCAAATCCGCAGGATCGCTGTTGTCACTGTGCAGGTACGCGGCCGGGGACACTACGGTGCTGTCATCGTCGTCGCTGGTGGGGCCGTCGAAACTGGCGTCATAGGCGCCCAGGCGACCTTCCATTTCTTTCACCTGAACAGCGGTAACGCCCAGATCATCGGCTACTCGCTGGGCTTCTTCCATGCTCAGTCGGCCGAGACGCTTCTTCTGCCCGCGCAGGTTGAAGAACAGTTTGCGCTGGGCCTTGGTGGTAGCCACTTTGACGATGCGCCAGTTCTTGATCACATATTCGTGGATTTCCGCCTTGATCCAGTGCACCGCGAAGCTCACCAGACGTACGCCCTTGGTGGGGTCGAAGCGTTTCACCGCTTTCATCAGGCCCACATTGCCTTCCTGAACCAGATCGCCCAAGGGCAAACCATAACCGGTGTAGCTGCGGGCGATGTGCACTACGAAGCGCAGGTGCGCGAGTACCAGATTACGGGCGGCATCCACGTCCTGTTCGTAGAAATACTGTCCTGCCAAACGTTGTTCGTCGTCTGCGCTGAGAACCGGCACGGCATTAACGGCTCGCATGTAGGCGTCCAGGTTATTGCCCGGTACGGCCAACATCAGCGCCTGTGCTTGCGTTGAAGGGTTTGTCATGCGCGTTGTCTCCTCGTTGAAGACCAGTCAGTGTCCTTATGTGCCGTTGATCTTAGCACTCGGATCTTTGGAGTGCTAATAGGCAAAAAGGTTCCCGGCGATTGAGAGAGCCGATGGGGCAATAACCGAGTCTAGGCCGGCCATGTGAACCGGGGATGAACAGAAGATTGGACGTGGATGAAGGGAGAAGGTTCCGCAGCGGGGAGCCACTGTAGGAGCGCCGCTCCTACAGTGGTTTGCGGGTTGCCGGTCAGAAATTCGGCTCGATATCACCCAGGTGCCGCCCTACCGCCAGCCAGGCGCCGAGTAACCCCAGGATGCCGCTGAATACGGGCAGAATAATCAGGCTGGATGCGGCCATGGAGGTGAGTGATTCCTCACTATTGTACAGGGATAGCAACTCGTCGATGGGCCCGCCCAGCCACCACAGGGCCACCTGTACCAGGATCACGGCGGTGACGCCGCCGGCAAAGCCGAAGCAGAATCCAGAGTAGAGGAAGGGCCGGCGCACGAAGCCGTCGGTGCCACCGACGATCTTCACCACCACGATTTCCTCCCGGCGGCTTTCGATGGCCAGGCGGATGGTATTCACCACCACCAGCACCACGGCGGCGGCCAGGGCCAGGGTGAGAGCGGAAATCAGCCGTTCGCCCAGTTCAATCAGGGCATGCAGGCGGCGCACCCATTCCACATCCAGCTGTACCAGATCCACCCCATCTGCCTCCGCCAGCCGGTTTTCCAGGGCGCGCAGGGTGACCGGGTCGGTCTCGTCCGGGTAGACCACAATCAGCGGCGGCAGCGGGTTGTCCGGCAGGGCTTCCAGTACGTCACCGAAGCCAGACAGGGCCTTGAATTCCGCCAGCGCCTGTTCCCGGGTGATTACCTCGGTGCGACTGATGTTATCCAGCCCTTGCCAGTCGCTGGCCAGGTCCCGCTGGCGCTGCTCGCTGATCTCCATGTCCAGAAACACGGACAGGTGGGCATTGCCGTCCCAGCCGCGGGTAATGGCACGGGCATTGTCCAGCAGCACCGCCAGCCCGGCGGGCAGGGCCAGGGCAATGGCGATCACCAGAATGGTCATGGCACTGCTGGTCCGTGCGGCGTTAAGCCGTTGCAGGGCATCCTTGAAGGAGTCCTGATGGTGCTGGCGCCAGCTGCGGAAACGGTCCTGCAGGGAGGTGCGGGCACTGTGCGCCCCGGCCACCCGGCGCACTCGCTCCGGTTTCTGGCGGCTGGCCTTGATCGGGGTGGCGTTTCTGGGCCCCTTGTTAGCTGCCATGGTGGCCCCCTTCGTCGCCGTCGTGGATCAGGCGCCCCTCACGCAGGGTCAGCAGGCGGTGGTTATAGCGGGCGATCAGGCTCAGGTCGTGGGTGGCGATCAGCACGGCGACGCCGACCCGGGCGAAATCCTTGAACAGGTCCATGATCTCCTCGGAGAGGGCCGGGTCCAGGTGACCGGTAGGTTCGTCCGCCAGCAGCAGCGGAGGCTTGTTGACCACCGCCCGGGCAATCGCCACGCGCTGCTGTTCGCCGCCGGAGAGCATGATCGGGTTGAGCTTTTCCTTGTCCAGCAGACCGACCTTGTCCAGGGCGGCGCGCACCCGCTTGCCGATATCACTGCGGGCGTAGCCGGCGATGATCAGGGGCAGCGCCACGTTGTCGAACACGCTGCGGTCAAACAGCAACTGGTGGTTCTGGTGAACCATGCCGATCTTGCGGCGCAGCAGAGGGATTTGCCGGTTGCCGAAGCCGTTGAGATTCTGGTTATCAAGGAGCACCTGCCCCTGGGTGGGGCGCTCCAGCATCATGATCAGCTTCAGCAGGGTGGATTTGCCCGCCCCGGAATGACCGGTCAAAAACGTCAACTGCCCAGCAGGGAGCGTGAAGCTCACTTTGCTGAGTGCGTCTTTGCCATTCGGGTAGCGTTTGCTGACCCGGTCAAACTGAATCATGAGAGTCCTTAAGCAGCTACAAGCTTCAAGCTGCAAGCTCCAAGGAAAACAAGTGTGCGCGGCGAGGACGGTGCCAGTGGCAGTGTTTGTCTCGCGTTGCAGCTTGAGGCTTGTAGCTTGAAGCTGGTTTATCCCGCCACGTCTTCAAACAACGCCTGCACAAATTCTTCCGCATGGAAGGGGCGCAGGTCTTCCAGCCGTTCCCCTACGCCGATAAAGCGGATCGGCAGGTTGGTGCGTTTGGCCAGGGCGAACAGGATACCGCCTTTGGCGGTGCCGTCGAGCTTGGTCAGTGCCAACCCGGTCACGCCGGCGGCATCGCGGAACTGTTCCGCCTGCTGGATGGCATTCTGGCCGGTGCCGGCGTCCAGTACCAGCAGCACTTCGTGGGGCGCATCCGGGATCAGCTTCTTCATCACCCGGGTAACCTTGGTGAGCTCTTCCATCAGGTTGCCGCGGGTGTGCAGGCGACCCGCGGTGTCGGCGATCAGCACGTCCGCGCCGCGGGACTGGGCGGCCTGAACGGCGTCATACACCACCGAGGCGGAATCCGCACCGGTGTGCTGAGCCACCACCGGGATGTCGTTGCGTTCGCCCCATACTTGCAGTTGTTCCACGGCGGCGGCGCGGAAGGTGTCACCGGCGGCCAGCATCACGCTCTTGCCTTCGGCCTTGAAGCGGCAGGCAAGCTTGCCGATGGTGGTGGTCTTGCCGACCCCATTCACGCCGACCATCAGGATCACATAGGGTTTCTTGCTGCCGTCGATGTTCAGTGGCTGATCCACCGGCACCAGCAGCTTGCGCAGCTCGTTCTGCAGGGACTCGTACAAGGCGTCGGCATCTACCAGCTCTTCGCGGCTGACCTGGCCGGTCAGTGCCTCGATGATCACGTCGGTGGCTTCCACGCCCACATCGGCGACCAGCAGCTGGGTTTCGATTTCCTCGAAAATCTCGTCGTCGATTTCCTTGGCGCCCACCAGCAGGTCCGCCAGCCCCTTGCCCAGGCCTTTGCGGGTCTTGCCCAGGCCCAGTTTCATGCGCGTCCAGAAGCCTTCGCCGTCGCCTTCGTCCTGGCTATCCGCCGGTTCGGCCTGTGGCACTGGTTCCGGGGGCACGGCAGGTGCTTCAGCTTGCGGCGTGGCCGGGGTGGTGGCTTCGGGCTCGGGCTGGGGCTCGCCAGAGGCATCGTCTTGCGGGGCGGGCGCCGTGTCGGTGTTGTTCAGTTCATCGGCATCCACACCGGTAAACATGCGCTTCCAGAAACCGGTCTTTTTTTCTTCCGGCTTGGGGGCGTTGTCGTCGTCGCGGGAAACTTCGTCGCTCATGTTCAGTCTTATCCAATCGCGAAGAGGGCAAATTGATCCTCTTCCTTTGCAATAGAGGCTGCAAGGACAGGGCGGTAAACCGGTATGCTTGCAGTCCTGTGCTCGACAGACTGCCAGGCCGGGGAGAAAAAGTACGCCTTCCTGCAGGCTTGAGGTTCGCCTGGCAGGCTCTCAAAGCCTGCTAGCGAACGCGCGGCTATCCTAACACTTCGCTCACGGGGGAGCAGCTTCCGGGGGCGGTAGCGCAACACAATGAGGACAATGCATGAGAAAACTCATGGTGGCACTGGTGGTCATTCTCTGGAGTCTGACCGCCCGGGCCGAGCTGCCCACCCATGCCTTTACCCTGGATAACGGCCTCAAGGTGCTGATCCGCGAGGATCATCGGGCCCCTGTGGTTACCGTGATGGTGTGGTTCAAGGCCGGCAGCTTCGACGAAGCGCCCTATGAAACCGGCCTGGCCCATGTGCTTGAACACATGATGTTTAAAGGCACCGAGCGGCTGGGGCCGGGGGACTTCTCCAAACTGGTGGCCCGCTATGGGGGCAGTGACAATGCCTTTACCAGTTACGACTACACCGCCTATTTCCAGCAGTACGAAGTGTCGCGCCTGCCGCTGGCCCTGGAGCTGGAAGCGGAGCGGTTGGGCAACCTGAAGATTGATGATGACGAGTTTCGTCGCGAGTTGCAGGTGGTGCTGGAAGAGCGCCGTACTCGTACCGACGACAATCCCAATGCCCTGGCCTGGGAGAAATTCCAGGCGGTGGCCCGGCCGGGCACCGGCTATGCCCACCCGATCATCGGCTGGCGCTCACTGCTGGCACAGCTGCAGCCGGAGCAGGCACGTAGCTGGTACGACCGCTTCTATGTGCCGGGCAATGCCACCCTGGTGGTTGCCGGTGACGTGACCCGCGACCAGGTGGAGCCGCTGGTGCGTCGCTTCTTCAGCGACTTGCCCGCCGGCACCACGCCGCCGCGGCCGACACAGACGGTCAATCCCCCCGCTGGCGAGCGACGCCTGGATTTGGCCATGGCCGTGCAGGTGCCCGCCCTCTACATGCTTTATAACGTTCCTTCCCTGGTGACTGCCGAACAGAAACGGGATTTCTATGCCCTGACCATGCTCGCCGGGGTATTGGATGGAGGCATGAGTGCCCGCATCGAAACCGAACTGGTACGCGGCGAGAAGCTGGTGGCCGGTGCCGGTGCCGGCTACAGCGGCATCCAGCGTGGCGATGGCACCTTTACCCTGACGGCCACCCCGAACCCGGGTGTCACCCTGGAGCAGGTCGAGCAGGCCCTGCGCGAACAGATCAAGACGTTGCGGACGACCTTGCCGAGTGAGGATGAAATGGCGCGGGTGCGGGCTGGCGTGCTGGCCAGCCAGGTGTTCGAAAAGGATTCGGTGATGGGCCAGGCCATGGAGCTGGGCATGCTCAGTACCCTGGGGCTGGATATTGATCTGGCCGAGCAGTTCGAGGAACAGCTGGGCAAGGTCACCGCCGAGGATGTGCAGCGGGTGGCCCGCCAGTGGCTGGTGCCGGAACGGCTGGCCGTGGCCCATGTGGTGCCTGAGCAGGAGGAAGGACAATGAAAACCGAGCTACAAGCTACAAGCTACAAGCTACAAGGCGCGAAGATGGCGGCTTCCTTCCCTCGCAGGGCGGTGCTCCGCGTTGCCAGTGTCGGGGGCGCGGTTCCTGCGCTATTCGATTGGCTGAAAGGTTTGCGCGCGTTGCAGCTTGCAGCTTGCAGCTTGCGCCTTCTGGTGGTGTCGACAGTGTTGCTTTTGAGCGCCTGTACCAGCTTCCCGACCACGGAAAAACAGGTGGCGGCCAGCGAGCCCCAGGCGCCGCAGCTGGATATCCAGTCCTGGCAGACGGAGCAGGGTGCCAAGGTCATGTTCGTGCAAAGCGATGCCTTGCCCATGCTGGATATTCGTCTGGTGATGGCCGCCGGCAGTTCCCAGGATGACGGCTTGCCCGGTGTGGCTTCCCTGACCAGTGCCCTGATTGGCCAGGGCAGCGACGCCCTGAGTGTGGATGACATCGCCCGGGGCTTTGAAGATCGCGGCGCCAGCTTTTCCTCCAGCAGTTACCGGGACATGGGCATCATCAGCCTGCGTACCCTGTCAGCGGCGGAATATCGCCAGCCGGTGGTGGCGCTGTTCAATCAGGTGATCGGTTCGCCCAGCTTCCCCGAGGATGCGCTGGATCGGCTGCGCACCCGTGCCATGCAGGGGCTGCGCATGGAGCAACAGGTGCCCGGCCCGCAGGTCAGCAAGGCATTTATGGCGACGGTGTTTGCCGACCACCCCTATGGCCAGCCCAGCGAAGGGACCCTGGAGAGCCTGCCGCAGATCCAGCGGCAGCAGCTGGTGGATTTCTATGAAACCTATTACGCCGCCGGCAATACCGTGATTGCCATGGTGGGCGACGTGTCGCGCAGTGAAGCCGAGGTGATTGCCGCACAGATCAGTGCGGCGCTGCCAGAGGGGCCGGCGGCGCCAGCGCTGCACCGGGCAGAGGCGCTCAGTGAGCGCAAACGCGAGCACATCAATTTCCCCTCCGCCCAGACCCACATCCTGCTGGGCAACCAGGCCACCTGGCGGGGCAACCCGGACCATGTGGTCCTGCACGTGGGCAACCAGATTCTTGGCGGTGGTGGCTTCGCGTCCATCCTCACCGACGAGGTGCGCCAGAAACGCGGCTATGTGTACGGCATTGGCAGCGGCTTTTCCGCCATGGCGGCGGGTGGGCCATTCCAGGTGCAGTTCAAGACCGCCAATGAGAATGCTGATGAAGCACTGACCCTGACGCTGGAGCTGATCGGCAAGTTTGTCGAAGAAGGCCCCAGCCAAGCGCAACTGGAGCAGGCACGTGCCAATATTCTTGGCAGCTTTGCCCTGAGCACCGCCGACAACAGCGACATCATCGGCCAGCTGGGTGCCATCGGCTTCTACGATCTGCCGCTGGATTACCTGCAGTGGTTCAACCGCCAGGTACGGCAGGTCACGGTGGCGGATATCCGTGAGGCTTTCCGCAGAACCCTGGAGGTGGAGGATCTGGCCATCGTCAGCATCGGCCCCGAGGCACCACAGATCCTTCAGGAACAGGACAATGGTGCCCCTGAGGCGAAGGAAGAGCGTAGTGGCGAATAGAGGCCCGAATCGGAAAGGGGGCGCCACCAGCAAGGGCCAGGTGCGCATTATCGGTGGTGAGCGGCGCGGTCACCGCCTGCAGTTCGTGGACCAGGGGGGCGACCTGCGCCCTTCGTCCGATCGCATGCGCGAAACCCTGTTTAACTGGCTGCAGTTCGAGCTGCCGGGCCTGCGGGTGCTGGACCTGTTTGCCGGTTCCGGCGTGCTGGGGGCGGAGGCACTGAGCCGCGGTGCTCAGCGGGCAGTCCTGGTGGAAAAAAAGCGCGAGCGGGCCGCCGACCTGAAGCGCCAGTTGCTGCCCCTGTTTGGTGATCGCATCGAGATCCACACTGCGGATGCCCTGCAATGGGTAGGGCAAAGCGCCTTGCAGTTCGACCTGGTGTTTGTGGACCCGCCCTACGACCTGGGGCTGGCGGAGCCCGCCTGTGCGACGCTGGAAGAACGGGGGTTGCTGGCGGCACAAGCCTGGATCTATGTGGAAAGCCGTCGGCACGCGGAAGAACCGGTTGTGCCATCGAACTGGCAGCTACACCGGGAGAAGACCGGTGGCGATATTCGCGCGCGTTTATTCCGGCGGGAAGAAATTTGACTCCCATTCGTCGGGTTTGTGTCGACGTCGCGGACAGCCGGCCCATTTACCCGGGTAAATGGTATGAAGGGTTGGGAGAGCGTGATTGATGTCGCAGTCATGCCGGTGAATCATGTGTATTAAGCCATTAGGAATGGCTGGGGATGGTGGGTACGAGCACCGTCAACGGCACATGGAGGGGCGGGGCGGCATAATGGAAAAGATACCGGAGCGAATTCAGACTGTATCCATCGGTTTGGATAAAGATCGCTTTCTGCGGCAGCTGCTTGGCTATCTGGCCGAGTCTCTGCAGGAGGTCACCGGCATGGATCAGGCGGAAGGATTCGTCTCTCTGGTTGGCCAGAAAATGGGTGATGAGCTGAATGACCACTACCTGCAATCCCTGAATCTGACAACGCTGGATCGTTATCAAATTCCGGCAGTATTGGTCGATCTCAAACGTCGTATCGACGGTGACTTTTATCTGATCCATGCGGATGAGCGACAACTGGTGCTGGGCAATCGTCGCTGCCCGTTCGGCGACAAGGTGATTGGGCGCCCGGCGCTTTGCATGATGACCTCCAACGTGTTCGGGGTGATCGCTGCGGAAAATGCCGGTTATGCCCGGGTGGATATCCAGAAATCCATTGCCAATGGCGATGGCCACTGTCATGTGGTCATTGCTCTGGAAGCCAGCGATACGGAGGCGGGGCGGGAATATTTTCGCTCTGGTGAATGATGCCATGGTCGGCGGACTGTCGGGCCCTGATCAATGCCATGTCCATGCCGGTGTTCGTGGTCCACGCCGATGGCGAGATAGAGTGGTTGAACCGCCGGGCCAGCCAGTTGCTCGGCGATCGCGACCCGAAAACGATCAAGTGTCTGCTGGCGTCGCCCTCACGCAGTGAGGAGTTTCTGCGGGCCATGCGCCGCAATCAGGCATTTTCCCATCTGGCCCTGCATCTCGGTGCACCCATGCAAGACAGTTACATCGCCAGTACCCGGATTGCCCGACAGGGCGAGGTTCTGGATTTCTGGTTGCTGGAGCTGTTGCCAAGACAATGGGTCGTCGGCGGCATGCATCAACTTTCCCAGATGATCCAGCGGACGACGGCGTTGAAAAGGGAGCGAGCGGCCGCGGAGAAAACGGCACTGGTGGCGCAGGCCCAGGCTTCCCGGGATGCGCTGACCGGTATTGCCAATCGTCGTGCGTTTGATGACTGGTTGGCGACGGCACTGGCAGATCAGCAGCAAGAATTGTCAGTGATGATTTTGGATCTGGACTACTTCAAGGCCATCAATGACACCCACGGCCATGATCTGGGCGATCAGGTGCTGCAGCGTGTGGCTCGATTGCTGAGCGGTACCCTTACCCGTCGTGATGATCAGGTAGCCCGTATTGGCGGTGAAGAGTTCGGGGTATTGCTTCCGGGGGCGGATATCCATGCCTCCCTGAAAGTGGCCTGGCGGTTGGTCATGACCCTTCGCAATCATAATGCGGGCTGTCTGTCCGGTGACAGTTGGCAGCCGGTAACCCTGTCAGTGGGCGTGGCGACCCGTATTGCTGGCACTAACATCACCGGCCGTGAGCTGATGCGTGAAGCGGATCGAGGTCTGTACCTGGCCAAGCAGCGCGGGCGGGATCAAGCGGTGCATGCGGCCCTGTCCGGTCAGTCAGATCCACCCAGGGCGGACGCCGGGTAACGATGGCGTGCTGGCACAATCACCCTGCGGTCACCCACAATCAATGCCCTCCCAGCGACGGCGGCAGGCAGGAAATGGCACAACCTGAACTAGTGTCCCATTTCTGACTGGCGAATACTGTCTTCAGATGCAGGAGGATGTGCCATGAATAGCAAAGCAGTTGTGACATCGCCGAACACGGTAAAAAAACTCAACAACAGCGACATTCAGCCCCGCAAGATGGACTTTGCCTTCGACTCGGCCATGCCCCGTTACTGGTTCGATGATGACCAGTTCAAAACCATTTTGCTGACGGCCCTGTCCTGCACCTTCCCGGAAGGCGAGCGCTTTTTCGTACGCTCCGTACGGCATTACCAGAAGCAGATCCAGGATCCGCTGCTACGCGAGCAGGTGAAAGGGTTTATCGGCCAGGAGGCCCACCACGGCAACGAACACGATGCCTTCAACCACTTCATGGAGTCCAAGGGCGTACCCACCGGCAAGGTAGATGCATTCGTCAATCGTGGTATGCGCTTCATGGCCAAGCACCTGTCGCCGCAACGGCAACTGGCCAAGACCTGCGCCCTGGAACACTTCACCGCCATGCTGGCAGAACTGATGCTGGAGCATCCGGATTTTTTCAAGGGCATGGACGAGCGCATGTTGCCGCTGTGGTTATGGCATGCGGTGGAAGAAAGTGAACACAAGGCCGTGGCCTTTGATGTGTACCAGGACCAGGTGGACAGCTACTGGGTGCGCACCTCGGAAATGGCCTTCACCACGGTGGAATTTATCAGCTTCACTATTTTTCACTATTACCAGTTGCGCAAGGGGATGGATGATCCCACCGACTGGCGGTCTGTGCGCGGCGGCGTTAATTGGCTGCTGGGCAAGCCGGGCTGGCTGCGCAAACTGGGCAAATCCTACCTGGCCTATTACAAGCGGGATTTTCATCCCTCCAAGCGCGATAGCGCCTTCCTGCGCAAGCAGGGGTTGAAGAAGCTATCGCGGCTACTGGACCGGCCGGATCTGGCCGGCTGAGGGCTTGCCGAGGAGCGAGCGCCGCCAGAGAGCGGTGGATGGTGGCCCTGCGCAAGCCCTTCATGTTTTCCTGTCGTGCTGGCGTGTTACGGTGGAAAAACACTAGGGAGGTGTTTATGCGCTGGTTTCATACACTGAAAGAAAAGCTGTTTCCCTCTCGTCATCAGCACCATGATGAACAGCCCGCCCATGAGCCGCTGGACTATCACCCGGCCCATGAAGGGGAAACCCCGGACGATCTGCATCGTGGCCGGCACCGTATCAAGGAAACCTTCACCAGCCACTGGGACCTGGACTATATGCCCCGCGAAGAGCTGGAAGAGGCGTTGGCGAAAAACCGCAAAGATAAAAAGTAGGCGGCGCCAAACAGGTCAGACATTGCCACCGCGGCGGGGCCGGGGTATCTGCTGTTCCTGAAAACGCTTGGAAACCCGCACCACAATATCGCTCTGGAAGGCCTTCTCGTAATGCACATCCAGCACATAGGCCTTGGAGCGCAGGCGAATGGCCAGCATGTCGCCGATTTCCACTTCCTCAATGGCGAATGACACCGGCTTTTTCAGGTAGGCATAACGGCTGGTGACAATCACTTCCTCGATAATGGCTTTGGCGTCTTCCAGGTCCGCATCCAGACCCACGTGAAAGTCGGTGACGATCATCATGTCCAGTTCGCCGGAATTGCCGGAGGCCACCACGTCGGTAATAAAGCGTGAGTTGGGGATAGTGACCAGATT
The DNA here is from genome assembly GCF_051117345.1 of Alcanivorax sp. GTDB lineage: Bacteria > Pseudomonadota > Gammaproteobacteria > Pseudomonadales > Alcanivoracaceae > Alcanivorax. The sequence continues at coordinate 17,448 of NZ_JBNPEC010000136.1, read as the reverse complement.
GTCGTCCAGGGTCTGCAGGCGCACGGTGCGCAGGCCGATGGAAACGATTTCCCCGTACACATCCGCAAAGCTAACCCGGTCGCCTACCCGGAAAGGGCGGTCGAACAGCAGCAACAGACCGGCTACCAGAGAGGCGGCGATGTCCTTGAGGGCGAAACCCAGGGCCACGGCGATGGAGCCGCCGGCGGCCAGCATGAATTCCTTGGGTGGCTGCAGCACCCCGATGATCAGCGCGGCGGTGCCCACGGTGTAGAGCACAAAGCCGATCAGGGTGGTGATCTGCAGAATCAGGAAACGCCGGGTGGGCAGCTTTTCGGTGATCTTCAGGCTGGCCTTGCTGATCCCCCAGTTAAGGGCCCACAGCACAAAGCCGCCGATAAACAGCAGCAACAGGGCGTAGATGTTGAACAGCTCAACCACCACCGCCAGATCATTGACGATATTGCCTTCATTCATTGAGCAGATTCTTCCTTGTCAGGTAACTGATCACCTGCTGATACCACAGGGGCTTCAGCCGGTAGCGGCCATCCTCGGATTTATTCAGGAAACCGGCATCGAAGCCACCCTTCAGGGCGTAGCGCACCACATTGCCCGGCAGGTTGGTCACATGGCTGATTTCCTGGCTGGTCAGGTTTTCATGGGTAGCAATGGCGGCATACACGAACAGGGCATTCTCGCCCATGCTGTCGAGAATGCTGGCAGAGGGCGGTGTGGGCAGCCCCACCAGCACCTGTCGCCCCTTGGGCTTCACCGAGGTCAGCCACAGCCGCAGGGCCACCATAGGATTGCCGCGGCAGGCATCCCAGAGCAGGCTGAAATAGCGTTGCTCCGCATTGCGCACATTACCTGCCTCCGGCCCACGGGAAGACAGCAGCACCTCGTCGTAACGCACCCGATGACCACTGAGATGGTTGCGCGCCAGGATCAGTGAGCGGATATCGGTCTGCCCCCAGCGTTTCACTTTCACCACGTTGCGGAACTGGTAATCACGGCCGAATACGTTGCACAAATAGGCCCAGCTCTGGTTGTTGACCATCAGCAGCCAGAACACATTGTCCAGCCGTGCATTGACCAGGCTGAGCACCGTGCGCCAGCCTTCCAGGCCACCGATTTCCTTGAGGAAAAAGTTCTGTGCCTCGTCGAGAACCACCAGGGTGGGCTGGCGCTCCTCGTCACTTTTCACCAGGGCCGCTGGGCCTTCGCCGGCCAGGTCCACGTCCAGGGCGTCGCCGACCAGGGAGAGAATGGCATCCGGGTCGATGGTCTTGGCCGGCACCGTCAGCTTGACCAGGTTGAGGCCCTTGCAGCTTTCCGCCAGTGCCCGTTCCAGCCGCTCAATGCTGACAGTCTTGCCGCAGCCTTTCTCGCCTACTACCACCTGGGCATTTTCGTCGGTCTTGTCCTCATGCCAGCGCTGGATATTTTTTTCCATGGCCGTCACCAGGCCGGTATCCACAAAGGGCGTTTTGCTGCCCTCTGGCAGGGCGGTGGCAAACCAGCGTTCGTAATGTTCATCCACCGGCTGCTCATTGTCGGCATCATCTTCATCGTTGTTGATGCGGGTGCGCAGCCGAAACAGGCGGGCCTTGAAGCGCATGTACCAGTCGAAGTCCGCCAGCACCCGGTCCACAAAGCCCACCAGGAAACTGGCCAGGGCCACCGGCAGCAGTAGCGGCGCAAACAGCCAGAACAGGACCGGGGTGAGCAGTTTTTCCGCCAGCGGATCCAGCCGCGAAGGGAGAATGGCCTGCAGGCAACGCTGATAATCCTGGGGGCGAAGTGCCAATAGTCGGCCCAGTCCCCAGTAAATGGCCACCAGCAAAATGCCCAGACTGAGGTAATAAAGCAGTGACGGGCCCAGGCTTTCCCACACGATCAACAACGGCAACCAGGGCAGTATCAGCCAGCGTGAGATAAACCTGGCGTGGTCGTGGACCTGTCGGGACTGATCGCTGCTCAGATAGGCGTTGGCGCTCTGTGCCACCCGGATCACCAGCCATTCGCCGACCAGGCAGAACAAGCCGTAAATCACATAGAGCCGGGCCAGCGGTAGCAGCCAGACAAGAATGCGGGTGGAGGGGGTGTCCAGGTACGGGGCAAGCAGATCCAGCATCAGCCATAACAGTACCCAGGGCAGCATCGGCGCCAGGCCGCTGATCAGGCGGCTGGCGTTGCGCAGCCAGCGGTGCTCACCGCTGGCCCGGACCACGGATTCGTGCAGGGTCAGGGTCCATTGGCGAGTGCGCCGCGCCAGTCGTACCAGCAGCATGAAGCCGGCGATGCCGAGGATCAGCGCCACACTGTTCTGCACCAGCGGTAGAAAGCGTTTGTTCTTTGCCGATTCCTGCAGATCCAGATCGATCACATGGGCGGTATCCAGCAGCCGCTGGCCGATGCGCTCTACTTCGTGGTGGAGCAATGCCGGCGCCTGGGCAGGGCCGCCCATGGCATCAATCTGGCTCCACAGGGAGCGTCGCTGCCACAGGTCAGCGCGAAGCTGGCGCAGCTGGCTCTGGACCTCCAGGCGAGTGCGCAGCAGGTCGCGCCATTGCGCAGTGGGCTGGACCGGCGGAGTCAGTGCCGGGCTGCGATACCAGAGTTGATCCAGTTGTTGCAGTGCCTGTTGCGGTGACCTCCCGAGCAGGGGAAGGATTGCCCAGGCCTGCCGGACATGGTCGCTGAGTGTGGTGGCCGCCAGGCTTACCGGCTCCAGGGTGTCTTGCGGGTCGGTGAGTGTCTGCAGGTGTTGATATAACGCTGCCAGGGATGAGAAGGCCTGGCGCTGGGTGGCGGGGAGCTGGGTGAATTGCTGGCGCAAAGCATGCAGTTTTTGGTCCTGCCGGTTCAGTTGTCCCAGCAGGGTATCAATGTCGTTTTGCAGGGCCTCGCACTTGTTGTCCGGCACGCTGCGTTCACCCGGCCGGCGCAGCGACAGGGTGGCGGTCTCCTCAAGGCGATGGCCAAGCAAGTCTGTCAGCTGAAGCGGGTCCGGCACCTGACCATTGAGATAGTCCTGTAGCTGCTGCAGCTGCCCTGCCTGCTGCTGTTTCTCCTGCTGGAGCTGTTCCAGGGTTTGACCGGCCGCTTCGCAGGCGGCCACCCCGTTGGCCTGCACCGTGGCGGTCAGGGCCAGAACAATGACAGCAATACACAGCCGTAAACATGGCGATACCATTCGCAATTCCTTCTCCTCAGCAGCGTTCATTGTAGGAACCGGTAGCCATGCCGTCATCCATTGATATTGTCCATGGGGTCATTGAGAAGATACCAAGGTAGCAGAGTGCTATAGTCAAAACAGGCTCAAACCGGTTCCAAGGAGGCAGCCATGAGCGAACTGATTGTGCGGGCCCTGATGGCCAAACACCCAGCGGCAGTGAAAATCGGCACGGAGCTGACCGCGGTGGTGGATATTCTCTTGCAGCACAAATTCACCGGCCTGCCGGTGGTGGATGATCACAACAAGGTGGTGGGGTTTGTGTCCGAGCAGGATTGTCTGCGCAAGCTGCTGATATCCAGCTATCACTGTGAGGGTAGTCTGGTGGTGGAAGAATTCATGCATGCCCAGCCTCTCACCGTGCATGAGGAGGATTCTGCGGTGAATGTGGCCGAGCTGATGGTCACCCAGAAACCCAAGATCTATCCGGTGGTGGACGACCAGGGCACTCTGGTGGGTTTGCTGACCCGGGAGCAGGTGCTGCGGGCCCTCAAGGACAGCCGCCGCGGTTGCGATTGACGAATCGCGAGTCGCGAGTGAAAAGGAGCGAAAGGCGGGGTGCGGGCTGTTCCCGAGCCTTGAGACAGTGACCCCTGCGTACAATCCCTCGTTCATCCCCGGCATTACATTCGATGACAGCTCAAAACAACAACTCGGGAGAGCTGTCATGCGTAACCTGCAAACCTTTCTGGCCGATTACGGCGAGAGTCACCAGAACCCGGTTAACCAGTGGGTTCATATCCTCTGTGTGCCGGCCATTTTTGTGTCCACCATCGGCTTGTTCTGGCTGCTGCCCCTGGGACGCTGGCTGGGCCTGGAGGGGGCTGCCGCCTATTGGGTCAACGGCGGCACCCTGCTGGCGGTAATCTGCATGCCGTTTTACCTGCGCATGTCCCTGGGCATGACGGTGCTGATGACCGGCTGGCTGGCGGCGTCCCTGGCGATCATCGTGGCGGTGGATCGCAGCGGCCTGTCACTGGCCTGGAGTGCTGCGGTGCTATGGCTGCTGGCCTGGGCGGTACAGGTATGGGGCCACAAGGTGGAAGGCAAGAAGCCGTCCTTTGTGGATGATCTGGTGTTCCTGCTGGTAGGCCCCATGTTTGTCAGCATCGAGCTGGCACATAAATTGGGGTTTGGCCGCCGCGTATCGGCCTGATCGTCCATTGCCCGCCCGTGGCCGGGCGGGCATGATCGGCGGTTATGGATGACCACACCCCACCTTTTCCGGATTTGCCGCTAACCCCCCTGTTTCTCTGGCAGGGTGGCTGGCTGATGGTGATGCCTGCCATCGACAATCAGCCCCACCAGCATGTGGCCGCGTCCCTGTTGGTGGGGCTGGACCAGCCGCTTCGGGTAACGGTGGACGGCCATCTGTGCCAGCAGCGGGTGGTGCTGGTGCCGCCGGATGTGCCCCAGAGCCTGAACAGTCAGGGGCCGGTGGCGGTGGTTCATCTGGATCCGGATGAGCCGGCCTGGCGGGCGCTGTCCCGTCTTGGCGGGCTGGATGAACAGCAGCAACGCTGGTGCGGTGAACAGATCACCGCCCTGGTGCAGACTGGCAGCGAGAGCCAGGCACGGCAATTTCTGCACGGCCTGCGCGGCGTGGCTGACCCCTTGCCGCTGGACCCGCGTATCGCCGATGCTTGCAGCCTGATGCGTGCCGGGGAGGCGGTGCCTTCCATGGATACCCTGGCGGAGCACGCCAACCTGTCTGCCTCCCGATTCCGACATCTGTTCCGAGAACAGCTCGGCGTATCCCTCAAGCGTTACCAGCTGCATCTCAAGTGTCAGCGAGCGCTGGCATTGTGGCGTAGCGGCATGAATTTCACCGACCTGGCGGTGGCTGCCGGCTTTTACGATCAACCCCATCTCAATCGCACCCTGCGTGCCATGTTCGACGCCCTGCCATCGCGGTATGCTCGGGGTCTGCCGGTGCAGGTAGTGCACCTGAAAGAATAATTATGGAGGCTCCATGGATTACCAGCATATTCGCACCGATCTGGATGAAAAGATTCTTACCATTACCCTGAATCGCCCGGACCGGCTCAACGCCTTTACCCTGCGCATGAAGGATGAGCTGGTGCATGCCTTTGGCGAGGCGGATCAGAATGACGCGGTGCGCGCGGTGATCGTTACCGGTGCCGGCAAGGTGTTCTGTGCCGGCATGGAAATGCAGCCGGAAGAGGGCGGCAATGTGTTCGGCTACGATGACGCTGAAGGGATGAATCCGCCGCTGGAACAGATTCGTGACTCCGGTGGCGAGGTGTCCCTGGCCATCTATAACTGCCGCAAACCTGTGATTGGCGCGATCAATGGTGCTGCCGTGGGCGTGGGTATCACCATGACCCTGCCCATGGATATTCGCCTGGTGGCGGCCAACAGCAAGATCGGCTTTGTGTTCACCCAGCGGGGGCTGACCCCGGAAGCCTGTTCTTCCTGGTTTCTGCCGCGGGTGGTGGGCATTCAGAAAGCCATGGAATGGGTGATCAGTGGTGATATCTTCATGGCCGAAGAAGGCGTGGAAGCGGGGCTGTTCCACAGTGCCCACGACAAGGCTGAAGTGGTGGATGTGGCCCGCTGCATTGCCCGCAAGATGATCGCCAAGAGCTCCCCGGTAGCGGCGGCGCTGGCCAAGCAGATGCTCTGGCGTAACCCCAACTTTGCGCATCCCATGCAGGCTCATGCGGTGGAATCAAAAATGATCTACTGGTCCAACGAATTCTGGGACGGCCGCGACGGCTTTACCTCTTTCCTGGAAAAACGCGAACCGCGCTTCGAAACGGCGATGACGGATATTCCGACACAGTTCGATTTCTGGAAAGAAGGGAAGATCAGTGAACAGTGAATAGTTAACAGCGACGCGGGCAGCATCGTCGTGTTTCAAACGCAAGAGGCCGCGACCAAGCTTTGGTCGCGGCCTCTTGGCTTTCAGCAATCATAAATCATGACCGCGCAGCTATTAACTGTTAACTATTCACTATTAACTGCCTTCTCCCTGTACTGCGCCGGCGTCATACCGGTCCAGCGCTTGAAGGCCTTGGAGAAGGCACTTTCATCGGAAAAGCCCAGCTTGTCGGCAATGTCGGCGAGACGGGTGCCCGCCTGTAATTCCGTTTCTGCCATGCCTTGCAGCAGCGCATCGCGCAGCAGTTTGAAGCTGCTGCCTTCCTCGCCCAGTTTGCGCACCAGATGGCGCCCGCTCATGGTCAGCTGGTCGGCCACTTTCTCCTTGCCCCAGTGTGGGTGCTGGCGGAGCAGATCGCGGACGGTGGCGCTGAGAGATTGACTACCCAGGTTGTCCAGTAGCTGGTCGGCCAGGGTGCGTAGGTGATGGCACAGGGAAGGATTGGCATGGATCAGCGGCAGGGTCAGATCGCTGGCGGGCAGCACCAGAGTGTTATGGTCGGCGGCAAAGCGTACCGGTAATCCGAGCAGGGACTCGTAGCGCCGATTGTCGTCCAGCGCCGGGTGGGCAAAGGTCATGCGGCTGGCCTGCAGATGATCGCCGGTGGTCCAGCGTGACAGCTGCAGCAGGGCCGTCATCGTGGCTTCCACGCGCTCGCGCTGGCGCACGGTGTACTGGGGCTGGTAGCGAATCTCGCATTCGTCATTGTGTACCTGGTACGAGAAGGTGCCTCCTTCGCCGACGATGGGGTAGTAATCCATCAGTGAATCGAGAGCATCTTCCACTGTATCGCAGCTCATCAGCACCATGCCCACGGTGTCCAGATGCCCGACCTGCAGGGCCAGCCCGAACTGGATGCCCACCAGCGGGTCACGGGCCTGTTCGCAGAAGCTTTCCCAGATTTCCCCCTGTAGCGTCAGGCTGACACGGTCCTGCTCGCCGACCGCCTGTTGCAGCGTGGCGGGCAGGGCGAAGCCCAGCTGTTCTGCTGCGTGGCTGATGGCCTGGGTGAAGCGCACTGTAACGGTGGGAGTGTGCGTCATGCTGCTATGAGGTCCCGAATTAACCGTGGCAAGGTCCCGAATTGGCCGTGAGCCTGCACCCGGTGGACCGTAGAGTAGACATCATACCAAATGCTGAGTCCAACTCGGCAAACCCGGATCCGGGTTCATAATAATAGTTATCGGGACAGCCATGTACGCAGTGATAGGCGCCGGCCCCATGGGCCTGGCCACCGCCAGAAATCTTAACAAGTACGATATTCCTTTCATCGGGTTCGATCTGAACAGCGATGTGGGTGGCCTGTGGGATATCGATAATCCGCACAGCACCATGTATCAGTCCGCGCATCTGATTTCCTCCAAGGGAATGACCGAATTCAGTGAATTCCCCATGCCGGATGAGGTGGCCACCTATCCCCATCACAGTGAAATGAAACGCTATTTCCAGAGTTATGCGCGCCATTTCGATCTCTATCGGCACTACGAATTTTCCACCCGGGTGGTGCGTGTGGAGCGCAACGGTGACGGCTGGCAGATTACTACTGAACGGGATGGGGAAACGCAAAGTCGTTATTTCGACGGTGTCTTGATCGCCAACGGCACCCTGCACACACCCAACCAGCCCAGCCTGCCGGGCAAGTTTGAGGGTGAGCTGATGCATTCCTGCGATTATCGCGATGCGGCGGTGTTTGATGGCAAGCGGGTGCTGATCGTGGGCTGTGGCAACTCTGCCTGCGATATCGCGGTGGACGCGGTGCACCGGGCGGCCAGTGTGGATCTGTCCGTACGTCGCGGGTATTACTTCCTGCCCAAGTTTATCGGTGGCAAACCCACCGACAGCATCGGTGGCAAGCTCAAGCTGCCCCGTGGACTCAAGCAGCGACTGGATGCCCGGCTGATTCGTCTTATCGTCGGCAAGCCCAGTGATTATGGCCTGCCGGAGCCGTCATACCGGATGTATGAATCCCACCCGGTGATCAATTCCCTGGTACTGCACCATCTCGGTCATGGTGACATCACACCCCGCGGCGACATTGTCGGGGTGGTGGGTAACACGGTGACCTTTGCCGACGGTCAATCCCGGGTATATGACCTGGTCCTGATGGCCACTGGCTACAAACTGGACTACCCCTTTATCGATGCCTCGGAGCTGAACTGGCGCAACGCCGATGCGCCGCAGTTATACCTGAATGTGTTCCACCCGCAGAACCGTAACCTGTTCATGATGGGTATGGTGGAAGCCGCCGGACTGGGCTGGGAAGGGCGCAATGAGCAGGCGGAGATGGTGGCACTCTATATCAAAGCCAGGCAGAACAAGCACCCGGAGGCAGACAAGCTGGAGAAGAAAGCCAGCGTGGAAGCCGGGCAGACCCTGGATGGCGGCTTCGACTACCTGAAGCTGGAACGTATGGCCTACTACGTGCACAAGGACAGCTATCGCAAGGCGGTCAACGCCCACATCGCCGACCTGAAACAGGGGGTGTGAGGTGGAGGTTCAGTTCAGTAGCGAGAATCTGCTGATTCTCAACGTCATCCTGGCGTTCATGATGTTCGGGGTGTCCCTGTCGCTCACCGGTGAGGATTTCCGGCGCGTGCTCAAGCGCCCGGATGCGCCCATTGTCGGTCTGCTTGCCCAATTCGTACTGTTGCCCGCCGCCACCTGCCTGACCACCTGGTTCTTTGAAGTGGAGCCGGAAATGGCGCTGGGCATGATTCTGGTGGCGTCCTGTCCGGGCGGTTCGTTTTCCAACATCATGACCTGGCTGGCGCGGGCCAATGTGGCGGTATCGGTAAGCATGACTGCCATCTCAAGCCTGGTGGCCATGGTGATGACACCGTTCAACTTCGCCCTCTATGGCTGGCTAAACCCCAATACCCGTTCCATGCTCACCGAAATCCAGTTGGACAGCATGAACATCCTGATCCTGGTGGTGCTGGTGTTGGGGCTGCCACTGCTGGTGGGAATGATGACCGGCAAGCTGTTTCCGCGTTTTGCCGCGAAAGCCGAGAAGCCCATGCGGGTGATCACGCTGCTGGTATTGCTGTTGTTTGTTGGGGTGGCGTTCAGCAACAACATGGATGTGTTCCTGGCCACGGCGGATCGCATCGTCATTCTGGTGGTGCTGCAGAATATGCTGGCGCTGGGCATGGGGGCCTTTGCCGGCATGCTCACGGGTCTGCCCCGGCAGGATCGCCGTGCCATCACCATGGAGGTGGGCATCCAGAATTCCGGCCTGGGGCTGGCCATTCTGTTTACGTTTTTCCCGCAAGCCAGTGGCATGATCCTGATCGCCGCTTTCTGGGGCGTCTGGCACCTGATTTCCGGATTGTTGCTGGCCTGGTGGTGGTCGCGAGGTCATGGCCGTGACGGCGGTGAGGAGGGCGCATGCGACGACGCATCCTGATTACCGGCGCCGCCGGCTATATCGGCAGCCAGGTCGCTCGCCGACTCAGCCAGGACCACCATGTGGTAGGGGTGGATATCCGGGCCGATGACAGTGCTGATTTTCCGTTCTTCGTGATGGATATCCGTGACTCTGATCTGAAGCATCTGATCCGCGAGCATGGTATTCAGCAAGTGGTGCATCTGGCGGCGGTGCTGGAGGATTCCGGCGACCGGGCCCGGGACTTCGATATCGACGTGAACGGCACCCGCAATGTGCTGGAAGCCTGTGTGGCGGCGGGCGTGGCGCAACTGGTAGTGACCAGTTCCGGCGCCGCCTACGGCTATCACCCGGACAATCCCGCCTGGCTGGATGAGGATGATGCCCTGCGCGGTAACCCGGAATTCCCCTACTCGGATCACAAACGCCAGGTGGAAACCCTGCTGGCGGAGTATCGCCAGCAACACCCGGCACTGAAGCAGCTGGTGCTGCGCCCGGGTACCGTGCTGGGCGCCAACACCCGCAATCTGATTACCCGCCTGTTCGAGAAACCCCGTCTGGTGGCGGTGGCCGGTTCGCCATCGCCCTTTGTCTTTATCTGGGATCAGGATGTGGTGGCGATCATTCAGAAAGGCGTGCTGGAAGGCCGGGCCGGGCGCTACAACCTGGCCGGTGACGGCGCCCTGAGCATTCATGAACTGGGCCGCCTGCTCGATAAACCGGTGATCTCGGTGCCCGCCGGGCTGATTCGCGCCGCCCTGTGGATCGGCAATCGCCTGGGCCTGACCCGTTACACCCCGGCACAGGTGAATTTTCTGCGCTACCGGCCGGTACTGGCCAATCGACGACTCAAGGAAGACTTCGGCTATATCCCGCGCAAGACCTCGGAGCAGGTGTTTCGCTTCTATATGGCCGGCCAACAACAGAGGAATGATTAATGAAAACCGTACTGATTACCGGGGCCGCGTCCGGCCTCGGTTGGGCCTTGTCCCAGCAGGCCTTCTCGCTGGGCCATCGGGTCATCATGACCGATATGAACGCCCTGCTGCTGGCAGCACGGGCCGACGCCCTGGCCAGTCTGGATCCGTCCCGGGTCTCCTTTCACCGGCTGGACGTGACCGACAGTGAGGCCATTACCCAGCTGGTGGCCCTGCTCAAGGACAAGGAAGGTGGCCTGGATGTGCTGATCAACAACGCCGGTATTACCCATCGTTCGCTGGCGGACAAGACCGACATCGCCGTGTTCCGCAAGGTCATGGCGGTGGACTGGCAGGCGCCGGTGGAAATGGCCGTGGCGTGTTTGCCGCTGCTCAAGCGTAGTGGTGGCGGCATCATCAATATCGGTTCCATGGCCGGCTGGATGCCGGTGCTGGGGCGAGCCGGCTACTGCAGCGCGAAAAGCGCCCTGAGCCAGTTTTTCGAGGTGCTGCGCGGTGAAGTGGCGCAGTACGGGGTGCATATCCTGATGGTATACCCCAGCTTCCTGGACACGCCCATTGAAACCAATGCGCTGGGCCATGATGGTCAGCCTGCCGCACACCCCCGTTCCATGGTCGGTGATATGCAGACGCCGGAGTGGATGGCCGAGCGGGTGTTCGAGGCCTACTACCGCAAGAAAAAGCGACTGTTCCCGGATCGCTTTACCTGGTTCGCCAGCCTGCTGTGGCGGCTGGCGCCGGACGTCTACCAGCGCATGATGGTGCGCAAGTTCGCTTCCGAACTGGAACCCCGTTAATGGCAGACATGGTCACGCTGCCTTGGCTGCTGCTGGGGCTGTTTATCTTTCTGGCCTTTACCACCGAAGCCGCTACCGGGTTTGGCAGTATCGTCATTGCCCTGTCGCTGGGAGCGCTGGTGCTGCCCATTACGGAGATTCTGCCGGTGCTGGTGCCGCTCAATATTGTCATGAGCAGCACCCTGAGCTGGCGGCATCGCCACGCCATTCACTGGCCCACCCTGTGGAAACTGATCCTGCCATTGATGGTGGTGGGGACGCTGGCCGGTTACGGGTTGCGTCCCTGGCTGGGAGACCAGTTGCTCAAGAATGCCTTCGGTGTGCTGGTGCTGTGGTTCAGCGGCCGGGAGCTGTGGCGAATGTGGCGTGGTGCGGTTGCCTCGGCCCATGGTGGCCTGTGGGCCCGAGTGTGGATGTTTCTGGCCGGCATCACCCATGGCCTGTTCGCCTCCGGTGGCCCGCTGCTGGTCTATGCCCTCAGTGGCCTGTCCCTGGACAAACAACGCTTCCGCGCCACCCTGATTCTGGTATGGCTGGCCCTCAACAGCCTTCTCACTCTGGTATTCCTGCTGGATGGCAGCCTGCAGCCGGCGGCGCCGCGCATTGCCATGTTGGTACCGGTGGTCATCGTTGCCATGGTGTTGGGGGAGGTGCTGCATTACCGGGTCAACGAGCAGCGGTTTCGCCAGGCGGTGTTTGTGGTGCTGGCGGTGACCGGGGGAATTTTGGCCTGGCCGGGGTGAGTTGAGCTACGAGTTACGCTGGTTGGATAGGGAAGGTCTGGAAAGTGCTTCGTGCTTCGTCATTTCGACGAAGCCGCTGTAGGAGCTATGCTTGCCCCCCCAGGGGATCTACGACATGCGAACCGCGCTTGCGCGGAAATCGACCGTAGGGCGATCAGGCCATTCAGAACTCGACAGGTTTATCTAAACACAGCCAGCTCGTCCCCAGCTCAATGTGGATTGGATCGCTCGGCTGTTATCAGTGACCTCATGGCCCATCCTACCCAAAAGGCAATTTTCCTTTCCTCTGTCATCATGCTATTGGTTTCCTGTCGTCCGTTTTATGTTCAGGAGCTGCCATGTCCCATGTGGAAATTCGTCCGGTTACCGGTTTTGCCGTAGAGCCCTTGCTGGATGAGCTGGCTGAGTTGCGCATTCAGGTATTTCGGGATTTTCCCTATTTGTACGAGGGGAACCGGGACTACGAGCGTCGTTATCTGGATCGGTATGCCCAGTCTGATCGCAGCGTCTTTGTGTTGGCGCTGGAGTTCAACCGGCTGGTGGGGGCGGCCACGGCGTTGCCGCTAATGGATGCGGACGAGGAATTTCAGGCACCGTTCCGGCAACTGGGCGCGGAGCTGGGTTCGGTGTTCTATTTTGGCGAGTCGGTATTGCTGCAACCCTATCGGGGTGAGGGGGTTGGCCACCGCTTCTTTGATCTACGCGAGCAGTACGCGGCGGATTTTGGGTTTCTGCACACGGCGTTCTGTGCCGTGGAGCGCCCGGATGACCACCCTCTGCGCCCTGAACATTATCGCCCGTTGGATGATTTCTGGCGCGGGCGTGGCTATTTTCCCCAGAAGCAGTTGGTGGCCCATTTCGACTGGACTGACGTGGGCGAGGCGTCGCCAACCCGCAAGGCCATGCAGTTCTGGCTACACAGTCTTTAACCGGGTGTACGAAAAAAGAGCAATGCTTGGCGCCGTGATGCCGCCGGATGTCTGCCTGCAGATGACTGTTTTTGCCCGGCTTTCTTCTCTCTGCCGACTATGCAGCGTTGCACCCGAGCAATTATTACAATCATTGCGTTAGCTCGTTTGTGTGGCCCTGCCATCAATCTTTCACCCATATGGGCGATTAACCGTCAACGTGTGCCTCCTATACTCGGTGCCTCGGGTGTGAATTTGTTGTGAAGGGGGCTTCATGGAACGTGATTACCGCACTCATCAACATTGGGCGGCTCGTCTTGCTCGGCAGGCCATCATTATCGTGCCGCTGGCATTGTTGGCAGTGGGCGTGGCGGTGATGGTGGCGGGCTGACCGGGATGGCGCGCGCCTACTGCGTTGTGGTTCTGCTACAGCGTCTGTCCGTTGTTACGCACAGAAACTTCCGTGATCCCGCGACTCTTGTGGGCGGCGCCTTTCCCTATACTGCCGGCCGTGAATTTTCCGGGGAAAGCGCAATGAAATACGAGTATCGATGGACTGACTGGGCTGACCGTTTGTTACGGCAGGGGCTGGTAGTGGTGCCGCTGGCCTGTGCGGCAGCAGGAATGGCAGTGCTGGTGGCCGGGTAGCGTAGGCTCGATGCAGGGCGTGCTGATAAAGAATGAGCTGAAACGCGTGATCTGTCAGGGGTATGTCTTTACTGATCGGTGTCTGTGGTCTTCTGCATCAACACCACTGGGTTGCCCACCAGCGTGACTTGCCAGCCCTGCTCTCGAGCCAGCCAGGCGAAGGTGTCCGGCTGCCAGAAACACACATGGGTCGGGTCGCGGTGGTAATACCAGTGGGCGAAGGCGTTATCGTCGACCAGCCAGTGGGTCATGATGCCCAGCCAGCCGCCGGGTTTCACCAGCCGGGCGAATTGCTGCCATTCCCGTTCGGGGTGATGGAGGTGCTCCATCACTTCCGTGCAAGTGACAAAGTCATATTGCTTGTCCAGCGATGCCGGGTCCGGGTCATAAATCGGATCATAGGTGCGACAGGAAAATCCGCGCTCGGTCAGCATCTGTGCCAGCGCCAGCGCCAGGCCCGGGCCGCAGCCGAAGTCCAGGCCGCCGTCGCCGGGTTTCAGGCGCTCACATAGCGGGTCGGCCAGCTGTGACAGGAATCGCCGATAGCCGGCGTCCCCCGGGGCATTGTTGTGATGGTCGTAGTGGGCCTTTTCCGTTTCCGGGTCCGGTAGTGTGGCCGGGTCTGCAAAGGTCAGGCGGCAGGTGCCACAACGAAAAAAGTCACGGGCATCCAGCTGGGCAAACGGTTGTGCGAGGTTGCCGCAGAGCGTGCAATGCGGCATATCAGCTTGATTCCAGCCACCGCTGGATGCGCGCATAGGTGCGGCTTTCCTCAATCATGGTCATATGGCCCATCTGGTAGAAAAGCTCCCGGGTGAGCCCTTCGGCCTGGGGATAGAGGCGCGTGGCGAGTCCGCTGTCCACGGTCACCAGCCAGTCCCCTCGCGGTTGTGGATGGTCTGGCTCACTGACACTGCCGGCGATGAACAACTGCTCCACTTGAGAGTCCAGTGGCACCTTGCTGCTGGGGCGTGGTTCGTCCAGGGGGCGGTCCCGCCACTGATCTTCCAGCACATAGCCAAAGCGCAGGTCGCGAATGCCATCAGAGCGCAGGTTGGCCAGCCGCATCAGTGGGCGCGAGTAGGGGGTGGCGCCGAGTAGGCGGTTGGCCTGATTGCCAGCGCGTTCCAGCATGGCGCCCTGATGGGGGGAGCCCAGGCAGGCCAGGTGAGTGACCTTGTCGGTCCAGGCGTCACCACGCTGGCGGCCCTGATGCAGTGCGCTGCGGGCCACCAGTCCACCCATGGAGTGGCCGATCAGGATGACCCTCCGGGGCAGGACGGTGTGCGCCAGCAGCCCGGCCAGTTTGCGGCCATTGTCGGAGATGTGCAGGCCGGTGTTATAGCGCAGATAGCGCACATCGGCGTTCAGTTCACCGCGTGCCCAGTGGCTGAACGCGTTTGCCGCCGGGTTGCTCCAGCAGGCATCGTTCATGCACAGGCCATGGACAAACACCACCAGGGTGTCGCCCTGCAACGGACCGGTGGGTAGTAGAGCCATCGGTAGGGAGTAGGGGCTATTCTGTTCGGCCAGCAGCTGGCCGAAAACCCCGTTGACGATGCTCTGCAGATCCAGGCTGTCGCGCAGTTCCCGGTTGGGGTCCGCCAACAGGTCCGCCATGCCTGCCACATTGCCCGCCTGGCGAAAGCCGTAACGGATCAGGTTGTAGACCATCGGCGCGGGGGTGTAGTCGTTGCCGCGCAGGCCGAAGGGATTGGCCACTGCGCCATGAATATCCTGCACCACCTGGGTGATTTCGTTGCCCACACGGGTAACCAGTTGCGCCAGCCCGCCCACATTTCGGCCTAATTGCTTCATGGGTTCTCCTTGTCTTGTCCGCATCATAGCAGGGCGCTGCCAGTCTGTCGGAAACAGCAGGGCGTGGCTGCGTAAAAATCCTTCGGCGTATTGGGCTGGCAACGTAACGATTCGTAAAATGCCTGCGCTTTGCGTGTTTCTTCTTGGTGTGCGGCCCATGATGGAGATACAGTCTGGATTGTCTTAATGACTGATATTTCAAGGAGTGAGTCTATGCGTACTTTCGGTAAAGCAGCTTTAGCAGCATTGTTTGCCTCTTCTGCCCTGCTGGCTGGTTGCGACAGCAGCGATGGGCCGGTGGAAAAGGCCGGTGAAAAAGTGGACGAAGCGGTAGACTCCATGAACCCGCAAGGTCCCATGGAAGAGATGGGCGAAGATCTGGACAATGCCTATGACAGCGCTGAAGAATCAGCCGAGAGCATGAAGGATGCCGCCGAGAAGTAATGGCAGCGGGTACATGCTGAAAAAGTCGCCTTCGGGCGGCTTTTTTTATGGGCGCTTTTCTGCCACCTGGCAGGTCGCCAGTAATGTATCGATGGCTTGTTGTTCCGGTGGCGTGATTAGTAGCCGGTAGCGTTGCTTGACCCGTTGCCAGTGTTGCCCGTATTGGCACCAATAATCCCGGTTTGCCGGTAGCCACTGGTCCGGGCTGCCCGCGCCCTTGCTGCGATTAGCGCTGGCAGAGACGGGTAACAGATTGGCCGGATCATTGGCAAACTGGCGCCGGTGGCGCTCCTCCCAGTCATCGCCGCCGTGGCCGTGGGCATGGCGCAGTGGCACCAGGTGATCGATATCCAGTTCGCCGGCGGAGGTAAAGGTGTCTCCGCTGTAGGGGTCGTGCCAGCGTCCGCTGGCCACGGTGCAGCGGTCATCCCGGGTAAAGGTTACGGGCACCTGGCTGGTGGCAATCAGAATCTCCGCGCGGGTGTCCTGGCAGTCGCCGTCCTCATCCAGCCAGTGAGGCCAGTCACCACGCTCATAAAGGCCGGAAAAGGCACGTTGCTGCTGGCGGGCTTCCTGTTCCGCCTGCTGTTGCTGGCGATGCAGGGTCAGGCAGGGTTCACGGTGGCAATGATACTGATCGTTGGTTCGGTTGGTGTGGCCGCCTTGCTTGTCGAGACCCCCGGGGTGGCTATGGGCGAGGCTGGCGGTAACGATCAGGAGGCCAACAAGGAGTTGATTGGGCAAAAGGGAAGTCCTGGGGGGAGTAGCAACGAGGTTAGGATATCACCACGCTAATAGGTAGGCGATATCTTACAGTGCAAATTCAGGCAATGATCCGATAGCAACAAGATACAAACGGCAACGAGGCAAAACGAAATTCCACTGTGGATAGCTCCGGGTCGTCGCTAGAGTGAAGCTG
The DNA here is from genome assembly GCF_051117345.1 of Alcanivorax sp. Taxonomy (GTDB): domain Bacteria; phylum Pseudomonadota; class Gammaproteobacteria; order Pseudomonadales; family Alcanivoracaceae; genus Alcanivorax. The sequence goes on along the minus strand of NZ_JBNPEC010000136.1, from coordinate 729 downwards.
CCGGGCTGTGGCCGTTTCATGCGTGCGGTCTGTCCAGGGTGTTGTTTGCAGTGCATTTCGAGTAGTAGCAGTTGCAGGAGTCTCGGCTATGGGAAGCCAACCGGAAACGGATCGGTGGCGTCAGCAGGAGTTGGCGCTTACCGCCGTAGAACATCGCCTTCAGGCGCTGGGTGAGTATCTGGCGGTGTATCGCGCCAGTTATGCCTCCAGCGGTGAGGGGCGCCATTACGCCAGGGTGCGGATGCTGCGCAAGGACATTGGTCGCTTGCGAGCCTGGTGGTGGTATCTGCAGGCGACTCGTAGAGGGGCTTCCTGGTTGCCGCTGTTGCATCGTTTGGTGGGAGTGCTGGCGGTGTTTGTCAGTCCGGTCCGCCGTGCTGAGCGTCGTCGCCATTCTTCCGGGATGCTGCGCCACCTGACCAGTCACAGCCTGATCGAGCGGGCTTATGCAGCCCTTGAGGACGATCTCCAGGGGCAGTTGTTGACCCTGCGGCTGGCCCAGTACCAGCGCCCCACCGACAGCCGCAGCCGAGAGATCGACATGTTGCAGCGACAACTGGAAGAAGTGGCGGCCCTGCGCAGCAGCGGGTTGCCCGAGCCGCGCCGGTTGACCGCGAACTGCCATCTTCTGCATCCGGTACTCGTGGTGCGCCCGTGGCTGGGCTTGCAGTTAACTCCGGCTAACCTGCTGGACCGTTCGTGTTGGCAGGGCTCTGACTGTGCCAGGCT
>NZ_JBNPEC010000244.1:0-6112 GCF_051117345.1 Alcanivorax sp. | reverse complement strand
ATCCCTTCTTCGATTCTGACCGGGTTATTGAGGAAAAGACGGGAGCAGATATCCCGTGGATCTTCGATATGGAAGGCGAGGCTGGTTTTCGCCGTCGTGAGCAGGAAGCGATTGATGAGCTCACCCGCCAGGACGGTATCGTGTTGGCCACCGGTGGTGGTGTCGTGGTGACGCCCGAGAATCGGGATATGCTTCATGAGCGCGGCTGCGTGGTCTATCTGTGGACCCCTGTCGACGTTCAGCTTGCCCGTACCCGCAATGACAAGAATCGCCCTCTGCTGCAAACGGCGGATCCGCGCGCCAAGCTGGAGGCGTTGTTTGCCGAGCGGGATCCCCTCTACAGACAAGTGTCTCATCACGTGGTGTCCACCGCGTCAGGAAACCTGAAAAAGGTGGCGGATGACGTGTTGGCTTGTTTGGTGTCTCACCGGCAAGGATAATGTGGCGGTGAGAGGCGGTGAGAGGCGGTGTTCGCATCGCGACTGGATGGTGGCGGCATGGTTATGATGCTTTCATCTCTGGTCTGCAAGAATTGCCTGATCCCCCCCTCTTGTCCTTGCATAGATCCAAATGTCTGTCGGAGACCCAATGCGAACACTTCAGGTGGCCCTGGCCGAGCGTAGTTACCCGATTCATATCGGAGCCGGCTTACTCGACACCTTTCCCCTTGCCGAGCAGGTACGCGGCAATCAGGTAATGATCATTACCAATGAGACCATTGCTCCTCTGTATCTGGAGCGACTGACCCGCCATTTCGCTGCATTGCAGTGCGATACTCTGGTCCTGCCGGACGGGGAAAAGTTCAAGACCCTGGAAACGCTGGAAAGCATTTTTGATGCCCTGATGGCCAAGCGCCATTCGCGAACCACGACCTTGATTGCGCTGGGTGGTGGTGTGATCGGCGATATGGTCGGTTTCGCGGCGGCCTGTTATCAGCGAGGGGTGGACTTTATCCAGGTGCCAACCACGCTACTGGCCCAAGTGGATTCCTCTGTGGGTGGCAAGACCGCGGTCAATCACCCTCGCGGAAAGAACATGATCGGCGCGTTTCATCAGCCGCGGCTGGTGTTGATAGACACTGATGTGTTGGCCACCCTGCCGCAGCGGGAGCTGGCGGCGGGCTATGCGGAAGTGATCAAGTATGGCTTGATTCGCGATCCGGATTTTTACCATTGGCTGGAAACCAACAACGGCAAGCTGTTGTCCAGAAACACAGAGGCATTATCCGAAGCCATCTACCGCAGTTGCGAGAATAAGGCGCAGGTGGTGGTCGATGACGAAACCGAGCAGGGCAATCGTGCCCTGCTTAATCTGGGCCACACCTTTGGCCATGCGATAGAGACGGCCACGGGATATAGTCAGTGGCTTCATGGTGAGGCGGTAGCGGTCGGTATGCTGATGGCGGTGCACATGTCGGTCAGGCTTGGCTGGGTGAATGCCGCGCTGGAGCACGGCCTCTCGGAGGTGCTGGCGCAGTGGCAATTGCCGGTTGCGACCCCTCCGGGGATGACCCCGGACCAGTTCATGGATCTGATGGCACTGGACAAGAAAGTGCAGAATGGTCAGCTTCGTCTTGTCTTGCTGCGACAGCTGGGTGAGGCTGTGGTCACGGCAGACTATGATGCAGTGGCATTACAGCAGACGCTGGAGGCTTTTTGTGGAACATGATGATGATCGTTTTTTCAGTGGTGCATCGCGGGGCGATTATCTGGATGCGCTGACTGCCCATGCTGGCCTGGGTTCCGTGGTGGCGCTGGAGGGGGACAGTGGTAGCGGCGTGTCCACCCTGCTTGGCCACACGGTGATGGCGCTGCTTGGCGATATGGAGATCGTCCGGATTGATGGTGCGGCAGAACATAATGCCAATGTGGTCGTCGAATCCCTGCTGCGGCACTTCGATATTGACCGCGCTGCACTGCCTGACAAGCTTCGGGAAACCCTGGTAGACGGCCGGATCCTGGTGGTAGTCGATAACAGCGAAGATTTGCTGGACGAGGCGGTTGCAACAATGGCTGCCCTGAAGCAGAAACTGGGTGCCCGTCTGGGTTATCTGTTCGGTGGCCTGCCCGGCACGGTGGAGAAGCTGAAGGGGGCGGATCTGGCCCTGGATGATGTGCTCGATCTCCCCTCACTGGTTGCCGATGATATTCAGGATTTTGCCTGGTTTGTGTTGGGGTTTGAGCTGGATGAAGCCGAGGCGGAGCGTCTGCGTCATGACAGTGACGGCAATATTGCCCGGCTTCTTGAGATGCTGCGCAGCGGTGATGCCGGTGTCCCGGTGATGTCCGCAGCGTCTGAAGAGGAGGATGACGCCGAGCCTGCCGCCGTATTTGCATCTCGCCCGGTTGATGATGACTCGCAGGAAGAGCTTCATCTTTCTGCGTCGGCGATTGATGATGAGGCAGAGAGCCCTGTTGAGGCCGGTGCTGACTATGAAGAAGATGATCAGGAGCAGCGTGCTGCAGTGACCCCTCCATGGCGCCACGTGGCAGCGGTGGTTGGTCTTCTGGCCGTGGTAGTCATTATCTGGTCGGTGTTCACCGGTGGCAGCGATGACGGCTCCGGGCAAGGAGCGTCGCGTCAGCTTGCCCTTCCGGTTCCGGAGCAATCCGGCGCTGAAGAGGGGGCTGCTGTCGAAGCTCAAGAGCCTCAGACTCGTCCGCTGGCGTCTTCCATGGAGCCGGTGGCCAGACTGGAAGACCTTCCCGATCGCCGGGCCGCTGAGCCTGATCCTATGTCGGATAGCGATGCGGGCAGTGTGTCCCTGACGCCGGTAACGGATCCGGTCATGCAGTCCGCACCTGCCCGAGAGGAGCAGGAAGTGCGTGTGGTACAGGAGTCTGCGGAGACAGTGGCACCCGAGCCGAAAGAGCAATCGCAGGAAGCGCCTGCCAAAACGCCGGCCGAGCCTGATACAGTGCCCGCCAGCGAGCCGGCGCTGAGCGGCCTGGATGCGGAGTTGGGCTACCAGCGGGAAGACTGGCTGGCAACGCTGGATGATAGCCGCTGGTTCCTGCAGATTACCGTGACCAGCCAGGAGGCCAATGCTCGCGGAGTTCTGGATCAGCTGGAGCGCCGGGGTGCCTATTATCGCGCCGAGCGCAATGGAAAAGCGGTCTATCTGGTGCTCTCCGGGGACTATTCCAGCCGCCAGGCGGCGCTGGACGCAAAGTCGACGTTGCCTGCAAAGTTGCGCTCTGCTGGCCCTTTTCCCCGCAATATGGCCGACATTCGCAACGAACTTTAAAAACGAAAAACCCCCTTGGGTGGCTGTTCAATTTGTCGCCCAAGGGCGCAATGTGTAGAATGCATATCCCTTTTTTGCCGTCACCACTATCCTGACGCCATTCGCCTTCTGTAAGTCTCTGAATTTCAAGAGGAAAGGTTTTGATGCAGCAGAACTCAACGCTGGTGCGAGGGCTCACCGAGCCCGGAGAATTCCGGGACAACTGTGGTTTTGGTCTGATTGCCCATATGGAGGGCAACGCCAGCCACGAGCTTTTGCAAACGGCCATCGAAGCACTGACATGTATGACTCACCGGGGCGGCATTAATGCCGATGGAAAAACCGGTGATGGCTGCGGTCTGTTGCTCAAGAAACCCGATTCTTTCTTCCGCAAGGTTGCGGAAGCTCAATCCATTAGTCTGCCGGACAACTATGGCGTGGGGATGATCTTTACCCACCCGGACGCCGACCAGGCCGAACAGCAGAAAGCCGCCATCAATACGGCCCTGGAAGCGCAGGACGTGAAGGTGCTGGGCTGGCGGGAAGTGCCCACCGATGACACCTGTCTCGGTGATCTGGCCCGTGCCTCTCTGCCCGGCTTCTGGCAGGTGCTGGTGGCGGCTGACGGTAACACCGAGCAGGAGCTTAACCGCCGCCTGTTCTTCGCCCGCCGTCATGCGGAGAAGGCGCTGGAGAGCGATGGCTACTTCTACGTCTGCTCCCTGTCTGCCTCGGTGATTTCCTACAAGGGGCTGATGATGCCGGTGGACCTGCCGGCCTTCTTCCCGGACCTGGGTGACAGTGCCATGGAAACCGCTATTGTGGTGTTCCATCAGCGCTTCTCCACCAATACTTCGCCGCAGTGGCCGCTGGCCCAGCCGTTCCGGTATCTGGCCCACAACGGTGAAATCAATACCGTACAGGGCAACCGTAACTGGGCGCTGGCCCGGGAAAACAAGTTCGAAAATGAACTGTTGCCCGGTCTGGAAGCGCTGAGCCCGCTGGTTAATCGTACCGGTTCCGATTCCTCCAGTATGGATAACATGCTGGAAGTGTTGCTGGCTGGCGGCATGGATCTGTTCCGCGCCGTGCGCATGATGATCCCGCCGGCCTGGCAGAACGTGGAAACCATGGATTCCGATCTGCGGGCTTTCTACGAATATAACTCCATGCATATGGAGCCCTGGGACGGTCCTGCCGGCCTGGTGATGACCGACGGCCGTTATGCTGTCTGTATGCTCGACCGTAACGGTCTGCGCCCGGCCCGCTGGGTAGTGACCAAGAACGGCTTTATTACCCTGGCCTCGGAAATTGGCGTGTACGGCTACAAGCCGGAAGACGTGGTGGCCAAGGGCCGGGTCGGGCCAGGTCAGATCCTGGCCATTGATACCGAAACCGGTGAAGTGCTGCACACCAAGGACATCGACAACCGTCTCAAGGTGCGCCACCCCTACCGGGACTGGCTGAAAGGTAATGCCCTGCGTATCGAAGCGGACTACGACCACGAAGTGGAGCGTACCGACGAGGTGGATCAGCAGGATCTGCTCAGCTACCAGAAGTTTTTCCAGATCAGCTTTGAAGAGCGCGATCAGGTACTTCGCCCGCTGGCAGAGTCCGGTCAGGAAGCTACCGGTTCCATGGGTGATGACACGCCCATGGCGGTGCTGTCCCGTCGCGAGCGCTCCCTGTACGACTACTTCCGCCAACAGTTTGCTCAGGTGACCAACCCGCCCATCGACCCGCTGCGCGAAGCGATCGTGATGAGCCTGGAAACCTGTGTGGGTGCCGAGCGGAATGTGTTCGAGGAAACCGCGGACCACGCCGACCGGGCGATTCTGTCCACCCCGGTGCTGTCTCATTCCAAGTTCACCAACCTGATGAAGATTGGTCGTCCCGGGTATGATGTGGCCAAGTTGAGCCTGCATTACGACCCGCAGATCGGTCTGCGTCAGGCGGTGGAAAACCTTTGCGAGCAGGCTGCTCAGGCGACCCGTGATGGCAAGGTCATTCTGGTGCTTACCGACCACGGTATTGCCCAGGACCAGTTGACCATTCACGCCCTGATGGCCACCGGCGCGGTGCATCATTACCTGACCGAAAAAGGTCTGCGTTCCGACGCCAACATCATTGTGGAAACGGCCACCGCGCGGGATTCCCATCACTTTGCAGTGCTGTTCGGTTTCGGCGCTACTGCCGTTTATCCGTATCTGGCCTACGATGTGATCTCCGACATGGTGCGCTCCGGCGAACTGCTCGGCGATGCCGTGGAGTTGCAGAAGAACTTCCGCAAGGGCATCAACAAGGGCCTGATGAAGATCCTTTCCAAGATGGGGATCTCCACCATTACGTCCTACCGCGGTGCCCAGCTGTTTGAAGCGGTGGGGGTTGCCAGTGATGTGGTGGATCTGTGTTTCCGTGGTGTGCCCAGCCGTATCCAGGGTGCCAGCTTCGAGGATTTCGAAGCGGACCAGAAGAGCCTGGCGAAGGATGCCTGGAAGCAGCGCAAGCCAATCGATGCCGGCGGCATTCTCAAGTATATCCACGGCAAGGAGTATCACGCCTTTAACCCGGACGTGATCTATGCCCTGCATCGGGCTACCCAGGACAGTGACTACGACGCCTACAAAGAGTACGCCGAGCTGGTCAACAAGCGTCCTGTGGCCACCCTGCGCGACCTCTTTGCCCTGCGCGATGACGTGGAAGCCATTGATGTGGAGCAGGTGGAGCCGCTGGAGAACATCCTGCTGCGCTTTGACTCCGCGGGCATGTCCCTCGGTGCTCTCAGCCCGGAGGCCCACGAGGCCATCGCCACCGCCATGAACCGTCTGGGTGGCCGCTCCAACTCCGGTAAGGGTGGTGAAGATCAGGCCCGTTACGGCACCGAGC
>NZ_JBNPEC010000131.1:0-6141 GCF_051117345.1 Alcanivorax sp. | reverse complement strand
GCCGCCCCAGACTTCTGCACACACGCGGGTCAGCGCGGCGGTCAGAGTGGTTTTACCATGGTCAACGTGACCAATGGTGCCGACGTTTACGTGCGGTTTATTACGTTCAAACTTTTCCTTTGCCACGACTCTTCACCTCTTAACTTGGCTGTGCTTCCTCGCCATATGGCGCGCATACACCCGATAAAGACACATTTAAGGACTGTATTGATAAACACAGACCACCTTGGCACCATCAAGACACATGAAGCCGGACCCAGGATATACCTGGGCCCGGAAATTGGAGCTCTTGACCGGATTTGAACCGGTGACCTCACCCTTACCAAGGGTGTGCTCTACCTACTGAGCTACAAGAGCATAACCTTCATGCCACCTTGCGGTGACCAAACCCTACCGGAGCTGGAGCGGGTAGCGGGAATCGAACCCGCATCATCAGCTTGGAAGGCTGAGGTTCTACCGTTGAACTATACCCGCAAACTTTCCGATGCCTGCCAGCCTTCCGGCCACTCAGGCCATCCAATGAATGACCTGCTTTTAATCTGGTGGAGGGGGGAGGATTCGAACCTCCGAAGCTTTCGCGTCAGATTTACAGTCTGATCCCTTTGGCCACTCGGGAACCCCTCCAGAAAAGGGCCTACATTCTCTTTACGGCCCAACCACTTGTCAACCTGTTTTCAAGTAGTTAGACACGTTTAAAAGCTGGAGCTGGCGAGAGGAGTCGAACCCCCGACCGGCTGATTACAAATCAGCTGCTCTACCAACTGAGCTACGCCAGCTCACAAGGGTTGCGAATTCTATAGAAAGGACCAGGGCGGCGCAATCCACTTGGAGATCAAACGCCTAATAATTACCCAGCAATTCAGGAGCAAGTCACCCAATCCAACTTAAGAGACTGATTTGCCTGAAGAAAGATATTCAGCTCCGGTTTTTCTTCCGGCTTCTGATCGGTCAGATAAACCCAGTATTCGGTCACAGCTCGCGATGTTTCGCGCACAAACGCCGGATAACCGGCATTGCGCATCTTTACGCGCAAGCCTTCCGCCGATTCCGCGCTGGAGAAATAGCCTAACGAGATGGCATTGGCATCCTCACCGTCCTTGACGACGAAGCTGTCGACACCATGATCTTGCAGCTCGTGCAATACTCTCAGCGCACGCTCCCTGTCGGCATAGGGCGGCAGGTACACCCAGTTAAGGCGATCCTTCTGGATATTCAGCGCTCGTACCCGGCCAGGCAATCCGGCAGCCCTGAGCTGCACCGCGCCGGCATGGGCCGCATCACGAGACTCCCACGGCCCCACCACTGCACACAGGGACCCGGTTTCCGGCCTGCGCGCCCCCTCTCTGGTCGGCTGGGACCGCTCCGCAAGCAATACCAGTTGATCCCCTCCCACTGACTGAGCCGGAACACGCAGCGACACAGCCGCACCCTGGGGCGCCAGACTCTTTGTGAGCTGCACTCCCAGGTAGACCAGATTCACGACCAGCAAGCTGTAAAATATCCACCGCACCGGTGTTCCCCCACGTTTATTGTTGTCGGGCTGCCACGCGCTCAAGGCCATCAAGGACCAGGTCGGGCATATGCAGAAACTCGAACTGGAAAGCACCTGTCAATTTCGGGGCATCACCGCCAGTCACCAGCACTTTACAAGTATCTTCAAGCACTTGGCGTAGTTCAACCACCACCTCCGTGACGAAGGCCACAGACATGCGCAACAAACCATTATGCACACACTCCCCGGTCGACTGGCCCAGAGCCGGCCGGGCCGCGGCCGGCTCAATATGCACATCAGAGGTATCACGCAACAGGGCCGTTCGCAGCATCCCCAGCCCCGGCACAATATACCCCCCCAGGAACTGGCCTTTGCCGTCTACCGCGTCAATGGTCAGCGCACTACCGCAATCGATAATGATACTGGCCCCGTAACGCTGATACCCTTCTATCATCGCCACCCAGCGGTCCACACCCAGCTTGCGAGGCTCCGGATAACAGCTACGCACCCCGAAATCTTCCTCGCATGAATAATAAAAACACGGAGACACCCCGGTGCGCTCAGTCAACAGGCCGGCAATTTCGGCATCTGCCGATGGCCCCGCCACCGACGCTATCCAGATTGACTCGATGTGTCCGCCATCTCTCAGCAGGGTGTCGATAACCACAGGCCACTCTCTGCCATGACGACAGCCTCCCTGCTCAACCTTCTCACCCTGGCGAAACCGCCATTTCAGGGCGGTATTACCCACATCCACAAACAGTTTCATCGAACTCTCAAACTCACTTCACCGCCGTACACTTCACGCACACCATCCCGGGTTTCCACGCGCAGCGCTCCATCCGCCAGAACACCCGCGGCCCGGCCCAGGATCATCTGGCCACCGGACTGAACCTGCACCGCCTTTCCTCGCACGCCATCATAGCGATCAAAGGCATCCTGAAAAGCAGCAAACCCTCGTTGTGAAAAGTGCGGCAGCATATCCAGTAGATGAGATAACACACAGGCGGCCAGCGCCGTCCGCGATGGCATCTCGGCAAGTTCGCTGGCCAGATCTGTCCAGGCTTGATCAATATCCCGAGCCTGATGACCGGTCATGCGACCATTAACCCCTACACCAATGACCACATCTACCTGGCCATCCATCTCGCCGGCAAGCTCGATCAACACACCGCCCACCTTGGCACCATTGATCAGCAGATCATTGGGCCACTTCAAGGTTACCGGCAGCTGTGAATCCAGCTCCTGCAATGCCTGAGCCACAGACACACCTACCGCCAGGCTCAACCCGCCGAGAGCGGCAAAGCCGCCACTAACCGGAAAACGAATGGAAAAATACAGGTTGGCCGCAAAGGGGGATTGCCACTGCCTGCCCCGCCGGCCACGGCCTGCGGTCTGACACTCGGTGACAAACACCTGTGGTCGGCGCACCGGCCCGGTCACCGCCAGAGCATCACCATTGGTGGATTCTGTCACCCACTGGTAGTGCAGCTGTGCCCGGTCAGCCAGCGCCGCTTGAAGGGAAACCTGATCAATCAGGTCGACAGGCTGAGCCAGTCGATACCCCTTTCCCTTGACGGATTCCAGCGCCATGCCGAATTCCTCAAGACGCTGGACGCGCTTCCAAATGGCTGCCCGGGAAATCCCAAGAGCCTGACCCAATTCTGAGCCTGAATGGAACTGGCCATCCGCAAGAAGGCGGATCAATTGCTGATCCGCCTCTTTGATAGCGTTCAAGCTTCCCAAACCACCCCTTTGGTTTTTGCCCACTTGGGGATGTCATCCGCATAACGTTTTTCAATCTCGTTACGCTTCAGCTTCAAGGTAGGCGTGATCAGGTTGTTTTCGACGGTCCAGGCGTCCTTGCAAACCACCAGAGTCGTCATGCGCTCATGGGGATCAAGCTCATGATTCACACGGGTCAGCAGCGCTTCGAGCTCCTTGGTGAAGTGCTCTTTTTCGCTGCCTTTGGAAAGCTTTTCCTGCTCTTCCGGGGTAATGTTCAGCAGCGCAATGGGCTGCCCCATGCCCTGTCCGATGACACAGGACAATTCCAGACCCGGCTGGGTAGAAAGGCGGTTTTCAATCGGCGCCGGCGCCACATATTTACCTTTTTCCGTCTTGAAGATCTCCTTCACGCGACCAGTAATACGCAACCGGCCCTTTTCGTCGATCTCGCCCACATCACCGGTATGCAACCAACCATCGTCAGTCAGGTCTTCAGCAGTCTTGTCGGGCTGCTTGTAGTAGCCCTTCATGTTACCCAGGCTGCGCACCAGGATCTCACCGCCATCACCAATGCGGCATTCCACGCCATCATTGGGAGTGCCTACCCAGCCGATTTTCTGATCGCCCTCTTCGGTGGTATGTGACCAGGCCAGATTTTCGGTCATGCCATACACTTCGAGAATTTCCAGATCCAGCTTCTTGAACCAGGTAATGATGTCAGGAGACAGTGCGGCGGCGCCGGACAGTGCGATACGGCACTGATCAAGGCCCATGGCACCCAGCACTTTCTTCTTGATGACCTTGTTCAGGAACGGAATTTTCAACAGTCTGTTAAGTTTCTTGGGCGGCACGGCATCAGAGGCTTTCTGATAAAATTTTGACCAGATCCGCGGCACAGCGAAGAAAACCGTGGGTTGCGCACGCTTGATGTCTTCACCGAATGTTTCAAGCGACTCGGCAAAAAATATCTTTCCCCCTACGTAAAGCTGAGCCATTTCTACCGCTACACGTTCGGCCACATGCGAGAGGGGCAGATAGGAAATCATGCGTTCCTCAGGCGTCAAATCATACACCTTGATCATTTTAGCCCCGACTGTGGAGAGGGCCAGGAAATCATGCATCACACCCTTGGGCATGCCGGTGGTACCAGAGGTGTAAATAATGGTCGCAATATCTTCCATGGCGGGCTCGGCCACTTGCTCGATCGGCGCCGTATCGCGAATGATATCGCCCCAGTTGGGGAAATCATTCAGCGCATCCCGGGGAGCGAGAGTAAACGCCACTCGCTTGACGCCCTCCGGCACACCTTCTTTCATGATGTCCCAGTCATCCAGCTTGCCTACGAAAAGGAATTTGGACTCGCTGTGCTCCATGATCTGGCGGACTGTTTCTGCCACCAGTGTCGGGTACAACGGCACGCTGACTGCGCCCGCCATCCAGATAGAAAGGTCGGCAATAATCCATTCCGCACAGTTTTTGGAAACCAGTGCAACGTGGTCACCTTTCTGCACCCCTTGCGATTGCAGGTAAGCCGCCATTTTGCGAGCTTCATCATTGATCCGGGCCCAGGTATAGTCCTGCAGCTCACCACCACCCATGGGCTGAACCATGGCTACTGATTTACCCTGTTTCTCGCAACGCTGATCCAGCGCCTTGAGCGGGCTCATTACTGCTGCCTTATTATCCATTGTCATAATTCTTAACCTTTTCCCAAGTCCAAACGTATCGATACAGCCCGTTTTCGCGGGTCTGGCGCAGGCCTGCCCTGCAAAATCGCAATAATCATTGCCCCAGTGCCGGATGCCGATCCAGCCACCACCGGGCCGGCGCCCTGTTACGCAGCGCCCAGCTTGATTCAGTAAACCCCAACCATACCACTTTCATCGCTAGCGATGGAGCCTTTACAGCAGCAGATGGCACGGTTATCACCACGCTTATCGCTGGTGGCGTCCAGCATAGAATGGCCGCCACCGGGGATAAAGCCCCTCTTGGTTTAATAATGTTTACGGCCTTTTCTCTTGCCAGAGCTGCACCGCTGATCGCACCCTGAAGGTCACTAATGAACAGGGAGCAGAAAGCATGTTTCTCAAAGAGCTGAAAAGCGGTCACCTGGTGCAGGTTGTCGACCCCACGGAACTGGTCAACCCGCTACGCAGCCAGGTCACGGGGCGCTATCACCACGGCGAAGAAGCACAGGAAGCAGAGCCATTCGACAAGGGCGATCTGGTGTTTCCCTCGGGTGAGACATTGCCAAAATGCTGGGTGGATTCACATTATCGGGATGACGAAATTCCCAGTACCGGGATGGGGATCTAGACGCTCGGTCCGTCCTGAGCTTGCTGGATTTTGGGCGGGGGCTTGGTGCGGCAACTGATCCGCCAGAGCCATGACTGTGTGGCGGAGGGCTGGTTCTAGCTTCTAGCTTCTAGCTTCTAGCTTCTAGCTTGGAGCTTGGAGCTTGGAGCTTGGAGCTTGGAGCTTGGAGCTTCTAGCTTGCGGCTTGTGGCTTGCGGCTTGTGGCTTGTGGCTTGCGGCTTTGCAGAGGTGTGATGACCTACTTAGGCAGCGAGCATGCTCTCTATCCCTCCGGGACGCCTGTGGCGCCTCACCCTGGCATTTTCGGTGCATCGGGTGTCACATGGCGGCTTCGCCGCGAGGTAGGGGGAGGAGTTCACCGTATCCACGTGCTTCGCTTGCGAAGCCGAACAGCCGCTTTACAGGCTGGCCCGAAGGGTGAGCGCAGCGAATCAAATACAAAAAACCCCCGACACTTTCGTGGCGAGGGTCTTTTGTTTATTTAAGAGCCTGACGATGACCTACTCTCACATGGGGAAACCCCACACTACCATCGGCGATATGTCGTTTCACTTCTGAGTTCGGCATGGGATCAGGTGGTTCCAACACTCTATGGTCGTCAGGCA
>NZ_JBNPEC010000048.1:0-6164 GCF_051117345.1 Alcanivorax sp. | reverse complement strand
GGCGCAGCACCGGGAGACTGGGTCGCCTCCCCGCTCCGCCAGCCCACCACCGTAGCCGCTGCAACGGATGCAGCCACTGCCAGACGGCTCACGCTACCCAGCCAGGCCGGACGACGCGCCGGCGCCTGTTCGGCGGACAGCGCCGCAGACAGGCTGGCGTTGAAGCCAGCAGGCACACTCGTGGATGGCTGGTTATGCATCACATCCCGGGCAAGTTGCCAACGAGACAGTGCATCCAGATCGGCATTGTCGATATCACGCATTACCCGACGGGTTTCCAGCTCGCTGGTCTCCCCATCAAGGAACGCAGACAGTGTTTCCAGGTCCCTGCTCATACACTCACCCTTTGTCGCCACGCTGGGAGCCCAAAAGCGGGCGCACAGCTGTATCAATTGCTTCCCGGGCCCGGAAGATGCGGGAACGAACAGTTCCCACCGGGCATTCCATTACCGCCGCGATGTCCTCATAGCTGAGACCCTCGAATTCACGCAGGGTCACGGCAGTTTTCAGTTCATGGGGCAGCTCTTCGATGGCTCGATGGATTACTGCCTCCAGTTCCTGTGACAACACGAGGGACTCCGGGGTTCCAATCTCGTGCAGCATTTCTGCACCGGCGTACTGCTCAGCCTCGGCCGCATCAAGGTCCGAGCCGGGCGGCCGCCGACCGGCGGCCACCAAATGGTTCTTGGCGGTATTCACGGCAATACGATAAAGCCAGGTGTAAAAGGCACTATCACCCCGGAAACGGGGCAAGGCACGCCAGGCTTTGATAAAGGCTTCCTGGGCCACGTCCTGCACTTCATCCGAGTCGCGCACATAGCGGCTGATCAGGGCGAAAATACGCTGCTGATATTTACGCACCAGCACTTCAAAGGCACGCTGATCACCGGTTTTGGCTTTCTTGACCAACTCTTCGTCTGACACCGATCCCCCGGATCTTTCGCGAAACGCGGATACATGGCAATGGCTGAATTTTCAGCCAATTAAAGCAGGCCATTGTAGCAGGTGTGAGGGTCGCGGCTATACTATAGGGCCGCTTTGCCACCCTTTTCACATTGCTTGAACATTTGTTCTGGCGCTAACAACCCGTGTGGGGCCTATCCACACAGGTCCAAGGATTGTTCATGGCCACCTTCCGACACGATGTACTCATCATTGGTTCCGGAGCTGCGGGATTAACTACCGCCCTGCGCCTCCCCGATGATTGCCGGATCGCCCTGTTATCCAAAGGCGAGCTGACCAGCGCCAGTACCTATTACGCCCAGGGCGGTGTCGCCGCGGTGCTGGATCAGGAGGATTCCCTGGAAAGCCATGTGGCCGATACGCACGTGGCCGGGGGCGGCCTGTGCCATGACGACGCGGTGCGTTACACCGTGGAAAACGGCCCGGATGCGATCCGCTGGCTGATTGATCTGGGGGTAGACTTCACCCGCCTGACCGGCAACAACGAGGGCTCCCTGCCCTATCACCTGACCCGCGAAGGCGGCCACAGCCATCGGCGCATCATTCACGCCGCCGACGCCACCGGCAAGGCCATCTCCGGCACCCTGATCGGCCAGGTGCGCAACCGCCCCAACGTCACCCGCTTCGAATACCGGGTCGCGGTAGATCTGATCCTGCAGGAGCACAGTGGCGAAAAACGCTGCTGTGGCGCCTATGTGCACAATATCGAGACTGGCGAAACCGATGTAATCCTGGCCCGCGCCGTGGTGCTGGCCACCGGCGGGGCCTCCAAGGTGTACCTGTATACCTCCAACCCGGATGTGGCCACCGGCGACGGTATCGCCATGGCCTGGCGGGCCGGCTGCCGGGTAGCCAACATGGAATTCATGCAGTTCCACCCCACCTGTCTGTACCACCCCAAGGCCAAGAGCTTCCTGGTCACCGAGGCGATTCGCGGCGAGGGCGGCCACCTGCTACTGCCCAGCGGCGAGCGCTTTATGCATCGCTTTGACGAGCGCGGCGAACTGGCCCCCCGGGACGTGGTGGCCCGCGCCATCGACCATGAGATGAAACGCCTGGGCGCTGACTGCCTGTATCTGGATATCAGCCACAAACCGGCGGATTTCATCATCGAGCACTTCCCCACCGTCTATGCCAAGTGCCTGCAACTGGGCCTGGATATCACCCGCGACCCCATGCCGGTGGTGCCCGCCGCCCACTACACTTGCGGCGGCGTGATGATCAACGACAACGGCCAGACCGACCTGCCCGGCCTCTACGCCATCGGCGAAACCAGCTTCACCGGCCTGCACGGCGCCAACCGCATGGCCAGCAACTCCCTGCTGGAGTGCCTGGTGTACGGTAAGGCCTCCGCCGAACACATCGGCGCCACCCTGGCCGACGTACCCGAACCCCGCGAGCACAAGGAATGGGACGAATCCCAGGTCACCGACTCAGATGAAGACGTGGTGATCAGCCACAACTGGGACGAGCTACGCCGTTTCATGTGGGATTACGTGGGCATCGTACGCACGGAAAAACGTCTGCAGCGGGCCCAACACCGGGTAGACATGCTGAAAAGTGAAATTGCCGAGTACTACAGCAACTACCACATCAGCAATGACCTGCTGGAACTGCGCAACCTGGTCGTCATCGCCGAACTCATCATCCTCTCCGCCATGCAGCGCAAGGAAAGCCGGGGGCTGCATTTCATGCGTGATTTCCCGGGAGTGAATGACGAGATTGTGGATACGGTGCTGACACCGGAACAGCAGTGAACAGTTAACAGTGAATAGTGAACAGCGCGCGAGACAGATTTCCGGTTCTGTTACGCAAAAAAGCCACGTCCAGAGCATGGGTGTGGCCTCCTGCCTTTGAACGGACTGACTCCGGGGGGCACCGCACCGTTGCCTTAAAAGTGAGTGTTCTGACCAAAGACCTAATCGCGCCGCCAGCGACGCTCCTACGGGCAAGCCGGGCATTTTGGTTTAGCAAAGTAAGAGGCCGCGTCCAGAGTTTGGACGCGGCCTCTTACTTTGAAAGCAGCAACAACGCCCACTCGCGCGCTGTTAACTATTAACTGTTAACTATTAATTGCTTTTCCTGTTGGTCCACAGCCACTGATAAAACGGCTGCAATTGCTCCCGAGGTGCCTGATCGTCGAACAGGTGCAGCCAGCCTTCCGGGGTCTGGATGGCCATCCAGGGGCCGGCGCGCAGTACCCGGCGAGGGGCTTCCAGTTCCTGCCAATGGCGGCCGATGAGAGTAAGGCGTTGTTCGTGGAGTTCCATCTGGGCGAGCTGAGCCGGCCGCCAGCCCCATACCAACAGCGGCAACGCCATTAGCATCAGTGCCGACGCCCACCAGGGCACCTGCGCCAGCAAAACCGCCGGGGTCACCACCGCCACCGCCAGCCAGCGAATCCTGGCGGGATAGCGAGAGGCATTCAGCTCAACCTTTTTTCGCGGAGACCAGAGCAAGGACATGCCGTACATACTCGCGCAATGCCGGGTCTTGTGGCTCACTGCGGCGAGTAAACCACTCGAACATGTCCGCATCTTCACAGGCGAGCAGTTTCGGGAACCAGGCCTGATGGTCCGGCGATTCATTATCGAAGTGATCGTCCAGATAGGCGAACAGCACCACCTCCGCCTCCGAGGCCCCACGGCGGCACTGCCAACGATATTGACGTTTCAGGTCATCATGACTCATTACTGCATTATCCTGATCAGAAATTGCGGCACCACGTTCCGCACCGTATGCGCATTATCCAACACCTGCCCTACTGACTCCAGCAGCAAACCTCGACCCCAAAAAAATTGCCAGTGACCGCAAATTCCTGCTTCATAGAGCCACGCTGCGGGCCTGGATTCAGGTACCATGTCCGATGATTTTTCGTCTCTATCGCAAGCACACCGAGCAATAACAGGAGCCCCATGAGCTGGTCCGATTTCATTGCCGCCCAGGCCTTGGCCAACAGTGCCGAGACTCCCTACATCAGTCATTGCGACCACCTGGCCGTGATCCGCGCCCACGGCGAGGAAGCCGCCCATTATCTGCAAGGCCAGGTGTCCTGCGATCTGCGCGAAGTCGATCAACAGGGCCACCGCAACGGCATGCACCTGACTCTCAAAGGCCGCGGCCTGGTCAGTGCACGTATCGTCCGCGATGGCGACGACTATCTGCTGCTGTGCCCTGCGGAGCTGAGCGAAGCGGTGATCAAGGCATTGATGAAATACCGGCTGCGCGCCAAGGTGGAATTCAGCGTGGACCAGGATCTCGTGGTGCTGGGTCTGGCCGGCAATCTACCCGCCGAGGCTCCCAATCACGGTAACAGCGCCGACACCGATCAGGGCCTGTGGCTGCGCTACCCCTTCACCGATCATGCCTTGCTGCTCGTCAAGCAGGACAACACCGAGCACGTCTGGCAGACCCTGGCCGCCGACCGGGGCACCACCGGCGCCAATGGCTGGCTGCAGGCCGATATCGACGCCGGCGAAGGCATGGTCTACCCCGGTGCGGAAGACCTGTTTCTGCCCCAGGTGCTCAACTACGACGTCACCGCCGGGGTGAACTTCAAGAAAGGCTGCTACACCGGCCAGGAAGTGGTCGCCCGCATGCACTTCAAGGGCAAGCTCAAGCAGCGTATGCAGCGCATCGACTACACTGCCGATGTGGACCTGACACCGGGCGAAACCCTCCGCGACAGCAACGGCAAGGCCGCTGGCGAAGTGGTCAGCGCCGCCCGCACCCCACAGGGCCGCGCCGCCCTGGTGGTACTGCGCCGGGATACCGATGGGGTGCTGTTCCGAGGCGAGCAGGCGCTGGACAGCCAGCTGGGCGCGCTGCCTTATTCACTACCGTGGAAAGAGTGAAACTTCAGTTAACAGTTAATAGTGAATAGTTAACAGCGGCGCGAGCTTGCGTCGTTGCTGTTTTCAAACGCAAAGAGGCCGCGCCCAGGTATTGGGCGCGGCCTCTTGCGGGGCAAAACCGGAAACCCCGTTTCGCGCGCTGTTCACTGTTCACTATTAACTGTTCAACCCAGCTCTGCCAGCGGATGCTTCGGCGCCGGGCACTCGAAGAAACCGTCGATATACGCCCTCGGTACGTCGTTGACGCTGCGGTGGCGGAAGCCAGGGTTGCCGTCCTTGTCGATCAGCAGGGCGCGCACGCCTTCGCGGAAATCGCCGTGCAGGGAGCACTGCACGGCCAGGCACCATTCCATACGGAAAATATCGGCCAGAGACAAATAGGTGGAGCGGGCCAGCTGCTCCCACACCAGGTGGGCCGTCTGCGGACAGCCACGCTCCAGGTTACCCAGTGCCTTGTCCAGCCAGCCATCGCGATCCTTGGCAGTGAGCAGCTGCTCCACCACCACCGGCAGGCTCTCGCCATCGCACAGGCGATTGATCTGCGGCAGGTGGTCGATCAGCGGGTGATTCAGCTCGCTCATGTCAGCGGCCTGTTGCTTGAACAGGCGATAGAGCACGGCCCGGTTGTCGGTGACGTCATCGGCGAAGTCCTGCTCCGCCAGTGCTGCCAGCAGGTTATCCGCATCGCCATCAACCATACGGTCGGCCATGCCGATTTCCACCGCTTCGCGGCCATTGATGTGCACACCGGTCAGGCCCAGGAACAGCCCCGCGCGACCCGGCAAGCGATTCAGGAACCAGCTGCCGCCCACATCCGGGAACAAGCCGATGTTGATTTCCGGCATGGCCATGCGCGAACGCGGGGTCACCAGACGAAAAGCCGCGCCCTGCAGCAGGCCCATACCGCCGCCCATGACAATGCCATCACCAAACACAACTACCGGAATCCGGCTGGTGTGGATGCGGTAATCCAGGGCGTATTCTTCGGCGAAGTACTGCTCGGTGAAGGGGTTTCTGCCCTGCCCGGCATGTTTCACCATGGACTTGTGCATCTGCACGATGTCGCCGCCGGCACAGAAGGCCTTGCCGCCAGCCCCCTCCAGCCAGATCGCCACCACATCGTCACGCTGCTCCCATTCGTCCATCTGCTTGCTGAGGGTCTGGATCATTTCCAGGCTCAGGGCATTCAGCGCTTTGGGGGCATTCAGGGTAGCGCGGGCGATCACACGGCCGCAGCGGGTTTCAATTTCGGAAAACAGCACGCAGTCAGACACGACAACTCCATAAAGCAGTGAATAATTAATAGTTAATAATGAATAACGCGCGAGATATGCCTTCCTGTTGTGC
>NZ_JBNPEC010000042.1:0-29075 GCF_051117345.1 Alcanivorax sp. | reverse complement strand
GATGCCACCATCGGCAATCAGCGGTACGCCGGTGCCTTTCAAGGCTGCCGCCACATCGGAGATGGCCGTAATCTGCGGCACACCTATACCGGCCACGATGCGGGTGGTACAGATGGAGCCCGGACCGATACCGACTTTTACCGCATCGGCGCCGGCGGCAACCAGATCTTTGGCGGCGGCGGCGGTGGCAATGTTGCCGCCGATCACCTGCACCTCGGGGAAGTGTTTCTTCACCCAGGCCACCCGGTCGATAACGCCCTGGGAATGACCGTGGGCGGTATCCACCACGATCACGTCAACACCGGCTTCCACCAGTGCGGCCACGCGTTCGTCGGTACCGGCACCGGTGCCGACGGCGGCGCCCACTCGCAGACGACCCTGAGAGTCCTTGCAGGCGTTGGGATATTTGGCGGCTTTCTCGATGTCTTTCACGGTGATCATGCCGCGCAGTTCGCCTTTGGCATTGACTACCACGACTTTTTCGATGCGATGCTTGTGCAGCAGGGCCTGAACTTCATCCGCGCCAGCGCCTTCCTGCACGGTCACCAGCCGGTCCTTGCCGGTCATGATGTCCTGCACGCACTGGTCGTAGTTGGTGATGAAGCGGGTATCACGGCTGGTGACAATGCCCACAACCTCATCGCCTTTCACCACCGGCACACCGGAAATGTTATTGGCTTCGGTAATGCGCAGCAGCTCGGCAACGGTGGTTTCCGGGCTCACGGTGATGGGATCTTTCACCACACCGGATTCGTATTTCTTTACCATGCGCACGTTACGCGCCTGGTCGGCTGTATCCATGCTTTTGTGAAGGATACCGATGCCCCCTTCCTGCGCCATGGTAATGGCCAGGCGGTGCTCGGTAACCGTATCCATGGCTGCGGACGCCAACGGAATATTCAGAGCGATGTCCCGAGTCAGTTTCGATTTCAGGGACACGTCCTTGGGCAGCACATTGGAATGGGCGGGAACAAGCAAAACGTCGTCAAACGTTAGTGCCTCTTGCGCAATTCTGAGCATATTGCACCGTAGGGAGTGAGGGGGGCCCCTGGCAGGTCCGCCGGGTGGAGCGGCGGCACCTCAAGACAGGCACCCCGTTAAATTAGGCGGGCGATTATACGTCAAGGGCGGTAGGTCACACAATCACCGCTGGCCCACGGCAAAAAAACTCGCTACCCTCCCGCGATGACCTTTTCATCCCGCGCTGAACCGCTGTCCATCAGTCAACTGAACCTGGAAGCCCAGGGCCTGCTGGAAGGTTCCTTCCCGCTGATCTGGCTGCAGGGCGAACTGTCCAACTTTTCCCGCCCGGCTTCCGGTCACTGGTACTTCAGCCTGAAAGACTCGCGTGCCCAGATTAATGGGGCCATGTTTCGAAATCGCAACAGGCTGCTCGACTTTAATCCCCAGAATGGGCAACAGGTGCTGATCCGCGCCAAAGTCACCCTCTATGTGCCCCGCGGCAACTTCCAGATTGTCGTGGAACACATGGAGCCGGCGGGTCAGGGGGCGCTCAAGGCCCAGTTCGATGCCCTCAAAGCCCAGCTGCAGGCGGAAGGCCTGTTCGCCCAGGAGCGCAAGCGCGCCCTGCCCGCCTGGCCCACCCAGATCGGTGTGATCACCTCCCCCAGTGGCGCCGCCATCCGCGATATTCTGCAGGTCCTCAAGCGCCGCTGCCCGTCCATTCCCGTGGTGATCTACCCGGCGGCGGTACAGGGTGCCGATGCACCGGCACAACTTCGTCAGGCACTGGATGTGGCGATTGCCCGGGACGAATGCGACGTACTGATCATCGGCCGGGGCGGCGGCTCCCTGGAGGATCTCTGGGCGTTCAACGATGAAGCCCTGACCCGTGCCGTGGCCGCCTGTCCGATTCCCATTGTCTCGGCCGTGGGCCACGAAGTGGATACCGGCCTCACCGATTTTGCCGCCGACCTGCGTGCGCCGACCCCGTCCGCTGCCGCCGAACTGGTGAGCCCGGATCTGTCGGTGGTCACGCAACGGCTGGGCGGCCTGCATCGTCGCCTGCGCTGGGTGATGGCCCAACAGTTGCGGGCGCCACAGGAACGGCTGCGCCATCTCAGCCAGCGCTTGCGCTCGCCGCGTCAGTCCCTGGAGCAAAGCAGCCAACGGCTGGATGAATTGCAGGGCCGTTTGCAGCGCCATATGCAGCAGCGCCTGGCGCTGGTGCAAAGCCGCCTGCGCCCCAACCAGCAACGGCTGGCCCGACTATCGCCGGAACGTCTGTTGGCGGACCGCCAGCAACAACTACAGACGCTGGAAAAACGTCTGCCGCAGCCCTTGCTGCGTCTGATCCAGCAGCAACAGGTGCAACTGGGCAATCTGGGCAAACGGCTGCACACCGCCAGCCCCCTGGAGACCCTGGGCCGTGGCTACAGCATTACCTTCAAGGGAGAAGAAGCGGTGCGTTCCGTCAGTCAGTTGCAGGCCGGCGATACCCTGACCACCCGCCTGGCAGACGGCGAAGTCAGCGCCCGTGTTGAGCGTGTTCAGGGGTCAGATAAGGGCTCAGCACCCGAGTAAGCTGCTGACGCCGAAAGGGCTTGGCCAGGTGGGCGTTCATGCCCGCCACCATGCAGCGGTCGCGCTCTTCGTCCATGGCATTGGCGGTGAGCGCCACCACCGGGATCGGCGCCCGCCCCCGCTCTCTCTCCCATTGCCGTAACTCACGAGTGGCTTCCAGGCCATCCATCACCGGCATCTGCACATCCATGAGGATGCAGTCGAAATCCCGCTGGCGCACCTTTTCCAGAGCTTCGCGCCCGTTGGTGGCGGTCACCACGGTAACCCCCATGTGCTCCAGCAGCCGCCGCGCCACCAGCAGATTCACATCGTTGTCTTCCACCAGCAATACCAGCCCGAAAAGCAGGCCGCCGACACGATCTTCTTCGTCAGCGGGCACCGCCAGCGGCGCCGGCGCCTGGGTGCGATAGAGCAAGCGCAGGGACAGGGTAAAGGTACTACCGCCGCCTTCGTCACTGCTCATTGTGAGGGTGCCACCGAGCATTTCACTGAGACGGCGGGCGATGGCCAGCCCCAGGCCGGTGCCGCCAAAACGACGGGAAGTCGAGGAGTCGATCTGCGAAAAGGCTTTGAACAAATCGCTCTGGCGATGCCGGGGAATACCGATGCCGGTGTCGCGCACCGCCAGAGTCAGGTCCAGCCAGTCATCACGGACCTGGGCGGTGGTGATCGCCAGGACTACGCCCCCTTCCTGGGTAAATTTCACCGCATTGGAGATCAGGTTGTTGAGCACCTGGCGCAACCGGGTGGGGTCGCTGCGCACCATTTTGCCCGCCAGATCCCCGACGTTCTCCAGGCGCAGATACAGCCCTTTGCTCTCCGCCATGTAGCGGAAGGTGGCCACACAATTTTCCAGCAGCGGCAGCAATTCGAAAAACACCGGGTCCAGATCCATGCGCCCGGCTTCGATGCGGGAAAAATCGAGAATATCGTTGATCACGTCCAGCAGGTGCCCGGTGGATTCCAGCGCCGCCAGAGTGTACTCGTGCTGCTCTTCGCTCTGCGGGGTTTCTTCCAGCAGTTGCAGCATGCCCAGCACCCCGTTCATGGGGGTGCGCAACTCATGACTCATCATGGCCAGAAAATCACTCTTGGCCTGGCTGGCGGACTGCGCCTGCCGGTGCGCATGGCGCAATTTGTCGATGGCGCTTTGCTGCTCGCGATGCGCCCCTTCCAGGCTACTGGCAAGCTCGTTGATATCGTCCTGCAGTTCCGCCAGCTCGCCGCGCAGATAACTGCTGCCACGCACCCGATAATCGCCATTGCGCAGGGTGCGCAACAGGCCGGACAGGTAGCCCAGCGGCGAGGCAATCTGGCGGGCCAGGTAATGGGCGATCCACAGGCCGATGATAGTGGCGAACAGGGCCGGCAACAGACTGGCCAGCAGGATCTCCTTCTGCCGCGCCAGCAGCCGGGAGCGGGACATGCCCAATACCACCTCACCGATCCGCTCCGGCTGGCTGTCTGTGGTAGCGCTCTTCAAAGGGTCGCTGTCGGACACCGGCTGGCGATAGATGCCGGAATGGAATTCCAGCACGTCGCTGTGATCCTGCCGCTGGCCACGCCCCTCGTAGAGCAACACCTTGCCCTCTCCGTCGTGGAAGACCACGTATTGCAGGTCTGCCTGCTGCATGGCCAGGCGTGCCTGGCGGCGCAGATCATCGTAGTTGCCCGCCAGCACCCCATACTCCGACGAGGAGGCAATCTGCTGAGCCAGGTAGCTACCCAGTTCACGCAAATCCCGATCGGCATCCTCGAAGCGCTGCCAGGTAAGCGCCACCAACAGCAGCAGCAGCATGATCAGGGCCGGCACCAGCCCGAGAAGCTGCAGCTGCTTGCGAATGCCCGCCCCTTTTTTCATCGCTTCTTTCATGGCGCAACCTCCAGAGCTTCGCGGAGGGATTCGATGTCGTGAAACACCATGTCGAAGCTGTTGGCCACGTGTTCGTTAACAGCAACCGTCGGGGTATGCACAAAGCCGGAGCGTCGCAAACGCTTGCTGCTGTGGAAGAATTGCAGATGCACCAGCGTCTCGGCTACCAGGTCCGCACCGCTGGCATACAGGCTGGCCACACTCCCCGCCTGCACATAGGCCCGATCCGGCCCGAACACTGGGCGACGCAACCGGTAGCTGGTCAGCAACACCAGCTTGGCCGCCCCCGGACCAAACAACTGGCCATCCACCGGTAACACCAGGGCGTCGAACCTGGCCAGACTTTCGCGCAGGCGATCCCCCAGCTCATCCACCGACGAGACCGGCAGTGCAGTCAGCCCCAGGCGGCCCTGATAATCCTGCACCTTGCCCAGTGTCCAGGCACTTTGCGGGCCGATGATCACCCCCACGCGGCGCGCCAGGGGCATCATGATCTCCAGCATGGCCAGCTGATCGTGCAAGGCTACGCCGGCCCAGATTCCCTCACACTGGCACCGTTTGCGCTGGGCCAGGGTTACCGCTGACCGGCTCACGTAGACACCCAGTAATGGCTTGTCCAGTTTCTGCGCGCGACGGAACGCCTGATCGCCGATGGCGATCAGTAGCTCTGCCTGTTTGGGATCGGCCACCCGGGTAATCGGTGGTATGACGGCGGCGTCCAGCGCCTGAATAAAACTGTCGCGGAAGGGGCCATCCTCGGCAAGCACATGCACCGGCAGAGGGGTCTGGGCACACAGGGACGGCGCCAGCCAAGCCAGCCACAACAGTAGGATAAGGCGTCCCTGCCGTTTCATCCTCTAGATCCTCACCGCCAGACCCAACCAGAAACGGTCTTCCTGATAGCGGTTTTCCTCGAAGACCACTGGTTCCTTGTTCAGAGCATGCTGTACCACGCCCTTCCATTCCAGCTCCGTGTCGGCCACCCGGTGACGGAAACGCACCTGCAGATCCAGGCGCTCAAACACATTGTCGTTGTAGTCGTTAGCCAGGTAATAGGCGCTGGACAGACCCCAATGCTGGCTCAACTGCCAGGCCCACAGGGCGCTGGCGCTGTCACGGGCCGCCAGGCGCCCTTCGGTTTTCTTGTTGACGCGGGTATGAATGTGGGCGCCGGTGAGGCGCAGCAAATGGTCCACACCGGGCCGCCAGCTCAGTTGGGCTTCCGTGCCCTGGTGATCTACCCGGCCTTCGTTGTTGGGCTCAAACTCGAAGGGGTTGAGGGCATGGCTGAGCAGGTCGGTGAGCTCTTCCTGGAAATAGCGCACATCCAGCTCCAGGCCGGGGAACTGGCCGTAATAGCCCAGTTCCCAGGAGCGGATGCGCTCAGGCTTGAGGGTGCCGGGGCTGGTCTGGGTAATAAAGAAACTGGCCGGCGCCCAGCCCAGCAGGGCTTCTGTATTGTCGTTAAAGGGGGGGGACAGTTCCCGGGCGCGTATATTGGTGTGCGCCTGGTCTTCGTAGATATCCGGGGTGCGCAGGGCCTTGGAAAACACATAGCGCAAGCTATGCCCCGGCGCCGCTCGCCAGTTGAGCCCCAGACGGGGGCTGAAATGCTGGCCGGAGATGCTGTCACGCTCCCAGTAGCCACCCAGATTGAGGGTCACCGGGCGCAGCAGATCCACGGCCAGATTGCCAAAGGCGCGGTAACTGACATTGTCGTAGGTGCCGGACAGATAGCTATCGGAGCTGACCCGGTCGTGGCGCAGGTTCAGACCGCTGACCAGCCGTACCCGGTCACCCATTTGCAGGGTGTCCTGGATTTCCAGGTCGTAACGTTCTTCCTCGATATCCAGCGCACTGGCGGCGCAGAAAGGCGCATTGGCGGACTGCAGGATGGCGTAACGTTTGGCAAAATCAGGATCACTTTGTGCCGCCGCGAAGGTGGCGCCCACATCCCGGCCATTTTCCAGATACAGCTCACGCAGCTCCTGGGAAAACAGCACCCCACCGCCCGCCCCGGGCTGTCCGGTCAGAGGGTCCAGATAGCATACCGAGAAATCCGTTACATCGCGGGTGTACTGGCCATAGCCGGTAATCTGCAACTGGTGGTGCTGATCGAAGGCGTGCTGCCATTGCAGGGAGACAAAGGCGCGCTGGCCTTTTTGTACCGGGTCCTGCTGGTAGATGCCGATATCCTGCACCCCGCCTTCCTGTTGCCGCTCCAGGCGGTTCTGGCTGCCGCCGGCCTGCATGATCAGGGTATTGCGCGCATCCAGCTCACGGACCCATTCGCCATTGAGGGTTTCAATCCGTTTGGCATCGTTGAGTCGGCGACCTTCAAAGGGTTCGTCGTAGCCGTCGTCAGCGCGTCGTGACAGGGATGCCCGCCAGGCACCAGCGTCCGTGCGCCCTGCGGCCGAGGCATAGCCATCGCGAATGGCGTTATTGCCGCCCTGCACCGCCAGGGTGTGCTTGCTGATATCACGGGGATCCCGGGTGATGATGTTGATGACAGCCGTAAACGCATTGGCACCGTAGGCAGCCGCAGCCGGGCCCCGGGTGACTTCGATGCGCTCCACGTCGCGGATATCCACCGGCATGTCGTTCCAGTTCACCCTTGCCAGACCGGGCTGATACTGGCTGCGACCGTCCAGCAGCACCAGCATGCGGCGAGAATCCCGGGCCTGGGTGCCGTGGTAGGCCACCGTGGGCACATTGCCGTCCACTTTGACCGCGGACATGCCTGGCACCAGCCGCAGCACCTCGTAGAGTTCCCGGGCGCCACTGGCTTCGATCAGGTTACGGTCGATAACGGTGACACTGGCGGGCGCTTCGGACTGTGGCTGGCTGACCCGGGCGGGAGTCAGCACCATGGCCGGCTCATCGGCCAGCGGCATCATCGGCTCCATAGCCTGCACGCCCTGCGCACAGGCCAGCCCCAGCAGGCCTTGCCCCCAGTGTTTGCCCCACGATCCCCGACGTTTGATGTGGCCCCCTCCCCCGTGCAGCGGGGTTACTTCTTGAAGCGTTTGATCATTCGCTTGCGCTTGTGCACCTGGCGATCCGTGAGTACGTTCTTGCGCCCTTCAAAGGGGTTGGAACCGGATTTGAATTCCAGCCGGATGGGCGTGCCGTCCAGTTTCAACACTTCCCGGAAACGGTTTTCCAGAAAGCGTTTGTAGCTGATCGGCAACGATTCGGTACGGTTGCCATGCAAGATGATGGTAGGCGGATTGTTGCCGCCCAGGTGCGCGTAACGGAGCTTGGCGCGGAAACGGCCATTACGCGGCGGCGGGTGGCCGGCGGTAATGCTCTCCATAATCCTCGTCATCTCGTTGGTACCCACCTTGATAAAGGCGGAATCCCAGGCTTTTTCGATCATGCCCCACAGATCGCCCACCCCGGTGCCATGCAGCGCGGAGATGAACTTGATCTTCACCCAGGGAGCGAATTCCAGGCGACGCCCCAATTCCACGCGCACCCGTTCCTTGTGGTCCGCATCCAGACCATCCCACTTGTTCACTGCGATCATCAGGGCGCGGCCGCTGTCGAGCACATAGCCCAGCAGGTGCAGATCCTGATCGGTGATGCCTTCACGGGCATCGATCACCAGCACCACCACCTGGGCCGCGTCCACCGCCTGCAGCGCCTTGATCACGGAGAATTTTTCCACCATTTCCGCGACCTTGCCACGGCGGCGTACCCCGGCGGTATCAATCAGGGTATAAGCCTTCTCCATACGCTCGAAGGGGATCTCGATGGAATCCCGGGTGGTGCCGGCGTGATCGAAGACCACCACACGCTCTTCCCCCAGCATGCGGTTGATGAGGGTGGATTTGCCCACGTTGGGGCGCCCCAGCACGGCCACGCGAATGCTGCCGTCACTGGTATCCACTGGCTCACCCTGTTCATCGTAATAGGGTTCCAGATCCGGAAATGCCGCCAGTATGATTTCGATCATGCTGCGCACGCCACGACCATGGGCAGCCGCGATAGGCAGCACGTCGCTGAGGCCCAGGGCATAGAAATCCGCCATGGCCGTGTCCGGGTCGATACCGTCGGTCTTGTTCACCACCAGGTAGGTGGGCTTGGGCAGCTTGCGCAGCTCCATGGCGATCTGCTCGTCGGCAGCGGTCAGGCCGGCGCGACCATCCACCATGAACAACACCAGGTCAGCCTCACCCACCGCCATCAGTGACTGCTCTGTCATCGGCGCGTCGATGCCATCGTCGTTTTCCCCGATGCCGCCGGTATCCACGACGGTGTACAGGTAGTCCCCCAGCCTGCCGTCACCGTACTTGCGGTCACGGGTCAGCCCCGGGTAGTCCGCCACCAGGGCGTCACGGGTACGGGTGAGTCGGTTAAACAGGGTGGATTTGCCCACATTGGGCCGCCCCACCAGGGCGATGACCGGTTTCATAGTTGTCTCTGCAAGGATGTCTGGGCGCTATGGTAACGCAATTCGGTGATAGAGGCGGAGAGAAGAAAATCAGGAAAACAGGGGCAGGCGCAGAGAGAGCGGCCACTTGGCCGCTCCCTCCATAAAGATCAACGTTCTTTCAGTTGGTAAGCGGCCAGTTTGCCATCGTAGCTGAGCACATAGAGAACACCGTCGTAGCTCACGGCGGTGCCGGCAAAGCCGTCCCGGTCGTGACGTTTGCGGGCGACGATGCTGCCATCATCCACATCCAGCCAGTGTAGATAGCCTTCGAAGTCGCCCATCACCACGTGATTGCCCTGTACCGCAGTACCGGTAAGGCGGCGACCATAGAGCTTGTCCTGCTTCCACAGAACCGTACCACTGCGCATGTCCAGGGCGCGCACCACGCCTTTGTCGTCAGCCACGAACAGGCTGCCATTGCTGGCACTGATGATCTGGGCGCTGGACAGTTCCTTTTCCCAGTAGGGGCGACCGTTTTCCTGGTCCACCACCGCCGCCTTGCCCTGGAAGGTCACCGCGAACACACCACCGCCTTCCACGATCAGGTTGTTGTCCACATCCACCAGGCGATCCAGTTCGGAGCGACCGGTGGGTTCGGCGATACGTTGCTCCCACAGCGGGATACCGTTCTCCAGATCCAGCGCCGCCAGCTTGGCGTTGGCAAAACCGGCATAGGCCTTGCCGTTTGCCAGAGTAGGCTGGGCCAGCCCACGCAGGGTCAGGGTGGGCACCGGGGTCTCGTAGTCCCACAGCTGTTCGCCGCTTTCCACATCCAGGGCAGTCACATGGCCGTCCTGGGTCTGGAATACGGCGACATTGCCGTCACTGGCGGGAATCGCCAGGGCTTCGCCGGAAAGCTTGGTGCGCCAGAGGGTGTCGCCGGTTTCCATGGACAGGGCCACGGCCATACCCTCGCGGGTACCGTAGAGCACCATGCCGTAGCCGGCATAGAAACCACCGGCAATACGGTCATCGGTTTTCACCCGCCACTGGCGTTTGCCCTTGTCGCGGCTGACCGCATAGACATCGCCGAACACATCGCCGGCAAAGACCTGCTGCTCGGTCACCGCCGGGCGCAGGGACAATTGGCTATCCTCCACCCCGTTGCCCACGCCCTCTTTCCAGAGCCGCTTGACCTTGTAGCTGGCCTCGAATTTCGGCAGGTCGTTGGGCTCAATGGCATTGGGGTTGGAGCTACAGCCGGCCAGCACGAGGCCGGCCAGCACGATGGGGAGAAGGAAATATTTCATTTAGGAAACGCTTTTCAGGTCGTCCAGTTTCATCTGCACACGGTCTTTTTCACCACCGTCCTGCAGGACATCCAGGGCCTGGGTGTAAAGATCACGGGCCTGTTCTGCCTCGCCCTGGGCCTTGGCCACATCACCTCTCAGCTCCAGCGCCATGCCGTTAAAGGCCGTTGGGAAGCTTTTGCCGAGCAGGGCATCGGCCTTGTCCCAGGCCTGCTGCTGCAGGAACACCCGGGCCAGACGCAAGCTGGCGGTGTAGCTCAGCTCATCGGTGGCACCATCATCGGCCACCGGCTGCAGGAAGCTCACCGCCTTGTCGTAGTCCGCGTCCTGCACAGCCAGGTTGGCCTTGGCCAGGCGAGCGTAATCCGCATAGGCGCTGCTGGAAAAGTCTTCCATCAGCAGGTCGGCCTTGTCGTTGATGACCGCCGCATCCATGGGGTTAGCGGACAGGGCTTCCACCATGACCTGGTAGTGAGCTGAGGCCTCGGAAGCCTGCTCACCCTGATGCCCCTGCCATTGACGCCAGCCAATCAGCGCAGCCACCGCCAGCACCACAGTAATCACTGCAGCGGTACCGTTTTCCTGCCACCAGGCCTTGATGCGTTCGACCTGTTCTTCTTCGTCGCGGATGTAATCGACCACCCTGCTCTCCTTTCGTTTTTATTGCCCGGAAGTGTTCTTCCTGGCGCTTGGGTATTTCGTTTGTTCCGGCGCACAAATCAACGCCGGGGGCAGCAAGCTACAAGCTCCCCATTTATTCCAGAAACGATATCAGTGCGTTGGTGACATCGCCCTGTGCAACCTGCTGCTGCTCACCCTGGCCGCGCAACGGCTTCACCGTGACGACTCCACTGGCCAGTTCATCTTCGCCCATGATCAGGGCGACGGCTGCACCGCTGCGGTCTGCCTTTTTCATCTGGCTCTTGAAACTTCCGCCACCGCAATGGAGCTGAACGCCACGACCGGGCATGGCATCGCGCAGTTGCTCGGCCAGCGCCATGGCGGGGGTCAATGCATCACCCATGGCCATCACATAGACGTCCACAGCGGCTGACAGTTCCGGCTTTTCCTGCTCGATCAGCAGAATCAGTCGTTCCACGCCCATGGCAAAGCCCACCCCGGGAGTCGGTTTGCCGCCCAGTTGCTCCACCAGGCCATCATAGCGACCACCGGCACAGACCGTGCCCTGGGCGCCGAGGGCCTCGGTGGTCCACTCGAACACGGTCTTGCCATAGTAGTCCAGGCCGCGCACCAGGTAGGGGTTCACTTTATAAGCAATGCCGTTGGCATCGAGCAAGGCTTTCAGGCCGTCAAAATGCTCGCGGGCGTCTTCATTGAGGTAATCCGCCAGCTGTGGCGCATCCTTGAGCACCTCGCGGGTGCCCGGGTCCTTGCTGTCCAGCACCCGCAGGGGGCTGCGCTCGAGGCGTTTCTGCGAATCCTCGTCCAGCTGTTCAAAATGGGTCTTGAGGTAATCCACCAGGGCGTCGCGGTAACGGGCTCGATCTTCACTGTCGCCCAGGGAATTCAGCTCCAGGGTGACCTTGCCGGCCAGGCCCAGGGCTTTCCAGAGGCGGGCAGTGAGCAGAATCACTTCCGCATCGATATCCGGGCCGGTGATGCCGAAGACTTCCACGCCAATCTGGTGAAACTGACGATAGCGGCCAGCCTGGGGACGCTCATGACGAAACATGGGGCCGGTGTACCAGAGTCGCTGGGTCTGGTTATACAACATGCCATGCTGCTCGCAGGCGCGCACGCAGCTGGCGGTACCCTCCGGGCGCAGGGTCAGACTGTCGCCGTTACGATCATCGAAGGTGTACATCTCTTTTTCGACGATGTCGGTGACTTCGCCGATGCTGCGCTTGAACAGATCGGTCTGTTCCACCACGGGCATGCGGATTTCCTGGTAGCCGTAGCTGGCCAGCACACCGCGCACCTTGTCTTCCAGCCACTGCCAGAGACCGGTCTGTTCCGGCAGGATGTCGTTCATCCCGCGGATGGAAGTGATTTTCTTGCTCACAGAATGTCCTTAAAAAAACGCCGAACGCGAGACGCCTGACGCCTGACGCTGGCGCCGTTATGGCATCTCGCGTCCGGCATCAGGCGTCCGGCGCCTTCTATTCACTACGCGCGATAATGCCTCTGGCTTCGTCGTCGCGCTGTTTCTGCACCTTGGCCCGTACCATGCGTTCCAGTTCATCGACCAGATCATCAGCGGTGATGTGATGGCTCTTTTCGCCGTCACGGTAGGCAAGATTGTTCGGTGTGCCCCCGGTCAGGCCCACATCCACTTCACGGGCTTCGCCGGGACCGTTGACCAGGCAGCCAATGACCGCCAGGTCCACGGACTCGTTGATATCTTCCAGGCGCGCTTCCAGCTCGTTGACGGTTTTGATCACGTCGAAGTTCTGCCGGGAGCAGCTCGGGCAGGCGATGATGTTCACGCCTTTCTTGCGCAGGTTCAGGCTTTTCAGAATATCGAAGCCCACGCGCACTTCCTCCACCGGATCGGCAGCCAGGGAAATGCGGATGGTATCGCCAATGCCTTCCATCAGCAGCGCGCCCAGCGCCACAGAGGATTTCACCGTGCCGGAGCGGAAGGTACCGGCTTCGGTCACACCCAGGTGCAACGGCTGTTCCAGCTGGGCAGACAATTTACGGTAGGCCTGCAGGGTCATGAAGACATTGGAGGCCTTCACGCTCACCTTGAAGTCCTGAAAATCATAGCGGTCGAGGATGTCCGCATGGCGCATGGCAGATTCCACCAGCGCATCAGACGTGGGCTCACCGTATTTACGCTGCAGCTCCTTTTCCAGGGAGCCGGCGTTAACGCCAATACGAATCGGGATGCCCTTGTCCTTGGCACACTGGATCACTGCCTTGATGCGATCTTCGCGGCCGATATTGCCCGGGTTGATACGCAGGCAATCCACGCCACGCTCTGCCACAGCCAGAGCAATCTTGTAGTCATAGTGGATATCCGCCACCAGCGGTACATCCACCTGCTGACGAATCTTTCCGAAGGCGTCGGCGGCGTCCATGCTGGGCACCGAGACGCGCACGATATCCACACCGGCATCCTGCAAACGGCGAATCTGGCCAACCGTGGCGTCCACGTCGCAGGTTTCGGTATTGGTCATGCTTTGCACGGAGATGGGCGCATCGCCGCCCACGGGGACATTGCCGACAAAAATCTGCCGGGTCTTGCGGCGCTGGATTTTGACTTCCGGTTCCATGGTGTTTTCTACCCTCGCGAATCAGGGAATGGAGACTCGCACAACTGTACCGGGGGAATTCGTCGGCAAGGTGACAACCTCGCCATTGAGGATCAATTCATCAACGGCACCGGCATCGCCCAGAGTCAGACTGAACGGCGCTTTGCCATCCAGCTGCAGCGAGGCGCCGCCCTGCTGTTCGCCCTGGCGCAAAGTGCGGCCAGTGGCGTCCTTGACGCTGATCCAGCAGTTGCCGGAAAAGGCCATCAGCAGGCGATCCAGACCGTTTTCGGCCAGCATGTTCGGGGCCGGCTCGTCGCTGCTGTCTACACTTTCGGCGCTCTCTGCACTCTCACCGTCTGCCGCAGCCCCGGTATCTTCAGGCTGGGCGTCGTTGCCAATATCGTCAAGGGACTGTGGGGATAGCTCGTCACCGGCGCCCTGCTCTGGCGCCTGTGACGGCTCACCGGGAAAAGGGCCAGTTTCGCCGCCGACCTCTTCATCAGCCTGCAGAGAAACGCGCTCCTCGGGAGCATTCATGCCGGAGCTGGACAGCGGCGCCAGCGCTTCTTCTTCAGGCCACAGCCAGATCAGCAGCGCCACCACAACCAGCAGGGCCACCACCGCCAATAACGGCTTGCGCCACACGGACGGCGGCGGCGCCATTTTCGGCAGATCCAACGGCTTGTCGAACGCATCGTCGTTCACCATCTGCTGGAAGGTGTTGGCGATTTCATCCGCCGGTAGGCCCAGTAGCTTTGCGTAATTCTTCAGGTAACCCTTAACGAAGGTTGCCTCAGGCAAACGCTCGTAGTCATCCGCTTCCAGGGCTACCAGGTAGCTCTGGGAGAGATGCATCTTCTTCGCCGCTTCGGCAGGGGTCCACCCCAGTGCCTCACGGGCTTTGCGACAACGTTCACCCGGTAGCACGACCATGTTATCGCTCATTTCCCGCTCTCCTGAGAGGCTTTCCAATTCTGCCACTCGCGGTATTCTCCGGAGCGGCGATGCATGTTTTCCAGTGCCAACTCATAGCTGGACTGCTGATCGTCATAACCCAGCTCACTGGCCAGACGGATACCGAGCCACAGGGACCGGGCACTCTGTCGACCACTACGCTGGAGATATTGCTGGTAGTAATCCCAGGCAAGTCGCATGCGCTCTTGCCGCTGATACAGTTCGGCCAGCTCCAGATTCGGCGTTACGGCCCTGGGGTCGAGACGAATCGCTTTGACAAAGGCCTTTTCCGCAGCCTCATCATTGCCCAACTGGCGATAACACCGGCCCATATTGGCCCAGGCACTGCCACGGCCCTGATAGGACGGATCATTGGCAGCGCGCTCGAATTTTTCCAGTGCGTCCTGGTAAGCACCGCGACTGTAAAGCATGGTGCCGTAATTATTCAGCGCCGGGGCGTAATTGCGATCTGCCCGTAACGCTTTTTTGTAATGGAATTCTTCCCGCTCGGGGTCATTTTCGTATTTGTACAGCAGCGCCATGGCGTTGTGCGCCACCGCGCTGTCGTCGTTGTGAGCAAGAGCCCGGGAGAAATGCCGGCGCGCCTCGGAAGGGTTGCCCTGCTGCATGTACTGTAGGCCTGCGGCAACACGGCTGGTTACCGCATCGTCCACTTTGACCTCCCGTTGCCCCGAATCCACCGTCACACACCCGGTGGCCAACAGGCCTGCGATCAGCAGACCTGGAAAAACCCGAAAAAAACGTCTCATTGCGCTTGCGCTGTGTTGTTATCGGTTTGTTCAGAGCGATGAAAAATGGATTGCTTCCAGCGCTCACTGCGCCGGGTCCGATCTTGCACCTGCCCCACCAGCTGACCACAGGCGGCATCAATATCATCACCGCGCGTCGTCCTAACGGTGGTCATCAATCCATTGTCATTCAGGTACTTATGAAATTCCAGAATATCGCTTTTACGTGACCGTTCATAACCGGCATGCGGAAAAGGATTGAACGGGATCAGATTGACCTTCACCGGGATGCCGTTAAGCAGCTTGACCAGCTGACGGGCATGTTCCGGTTTGTCGTTCACATCACGCAGCATCACGTATTCCATGGTAATGGTGTTGTGACGGTGGGTGATGTTGTCGCTGTAGCGCTTGCACGCCGCCATCAGCTCTTTCAGCGGGTACTTGCGATTCAGCGGCACCAGTTCGTTACGCAGCTCGTCATTGGGCGCGTGCAGGCTTACCGCCAGCGACACATCCAGATCCTGGCTGAGCTGATCCATCCTCGGAATATGGCCGGAGGTGGACAGGGTAATGCGCTTCTTGCCGATACCGTAACCCAGGTCATCTTTCATGATGCGCATGGCGGTGAGCACATTGTCATAATTGAGCATGGGCTCGCCCATACCCATCATCACCACATTGGTGATGGGATGTTCGCCAAGATTGCGACGGGGACCAAAGGCACGGCTGGCTTGCCATACCTGGCCGATGATCTCGGCGCTGGTCATGTCACGCTGGAAACCCTGCTTACCCGTGGAGCAAAAGCTGCAATCCACGGCACAGCCTACCTGGGACGACACGCACAAGGTGCCGCGGCGACCATCAGGAATAAAAACGGTTTCTACAGAGCCTCCGCCGATCAGTTCAAACACCCACTTGCGGGTGCCGTCACGGCTGATGCTTTCGTGTGCCACTTCCGGGCCGCGGATTTCCGCCACCTCGGAGAGTTTCTGGCGCAATGCCTTGCCCACATCGGTCATTTGCTCGAAGGAATCCGCCTGATGGTGGTGAATCCACTTGAGTATCTGCTGGGCACGGAACTTCTTCTCGCCCATTTCCAGGAAGAACTCTTCCATTTGCGGGCGGGAAAGACCGAGCAGATTGACCTTCTGTTGGGTAGTCATAGCATTCTCCAGGACTGGGGCGATGCCCCGGTCTATATACAAGTCTGCCACGGCATAGGCCGTGGCAGACAGTGCACCGGCTGTTTTAGCGGGTGCGCGGGCAAAGTTCTTCGTCGGAGAAGAAGTAAGCCACTTCACGGGCAGCGGACTCGGCGGAGTCAGAGCCGTGTGCTGCGTTTTCGTCAATGGTCTGAGCGAAATCAGCACGAATGGTTCCAGCTTCCGCATCCTTCGGGTTGGTAGCGCCCATCAGGTCACGGTTCTTGGCCACGGCGTCTTCGCCTTCCAGAACCTGCACGATCACCGGACCGCTGGTCATGAAGGACACCAGATCCTTGAAGAAGGGGCGCTCCTTGTGCTCGGCGTAGAAACCACCAGCCTGCTCGTCGCTCAGGTGTACCATTTTCATGGCAACCACTTTCAGGTCGGCCTTCTCGAAACGGGATACGATGTCGCCAATTACGTTCTTGGCCACGGCATCAGGCTTGATGATAGAGAGGGTGCGCTCAACAGCCATCAGTCAGTTCACTCCAGAATTTACGTTAAATGGTCCCCGGGAACCCAAAACAAGCTCCCCCAGGCAGAGAAGGGGCAATCCGGCAACCTTGCGAACGCAAGAACCACAGCCACCCCTTTGGAACCGGCGGATTATACGCAAGCAGGGCGAATTATGATACCGTTGCCGCCCCCGCCACGGGCCTGCCGCCCTGCCGCCACCGGGAGCCGGTCGAAAGCCCGCCTCTATACGGCCGATGGTCGACAGCGCTCACGAATGGCGTATAATACCTGACTAAATTACTCTGGTATTCAACATCAGGCCCTGACCTATGAGCCAAGCTGAACTGGACAAACTGATTCGCTCCAACTACGAGGCCGGTTTCTCCACCACGGTGGACACCGAAACCCTGCCCCCCGGGCTGAGCGAGGAAGTCATCCGATTCCTGTCCGCCAAGAAAGAAGAGCCCGAATGGATGCTCGAATGGCGCCTGGACAGCTACCGCAAATGGCAGGAAATGCCCTCCCCGGGCTGGGCCCACCTGCACCACGATCCTATCGACTTCAATAAGGTGTCCT
This sequence comes from Alcanivorax sp., assembly GCF_051117345.1. GTDB lineage: Bacteria > Pseudomonadota > Gammaproteobacteria > Pseudomonadales > Alcanivoracaceae > Alcanivorax. The sequence continues at coordinate 11,806 of NZ_JBNPEC010000042.1, read as the reverse complement.
ACTATTCCAAGCCCAAGAGCCTGGATGACGCCCCGAAGAGTCTGGACGAGGTGGACCCGGAGCTGCTCGCCACCTATGAAAAACTGGGCATTCCCCTGCATGAGCAGGAAATGCTGGCCGGTGTCGCCGTAGATGTGGTGTTCGACTCCTCCTCCGTATTTACCACCTTCAAAGAGAAGCTGTGGGAAGCCGGGGTGATCTTCTGCTCCATTTCCGAGGCGATCCAAAATCACCCGGAGCTGATCAAGAAATACCTGGGGAGCGTGGTACCCAAGGGCGACAATTTCTATGCCGCCCTCAACAGTGCCGTGTTCTCTGATGGCTCCTTCGTCTATATCCCCAAGGGCGTGCGCTGCCCCATGGAGCTGTCCACCTACTTCCGTATCAACGAAGCCAACACCGGCCAGTTCGAGCGCACCCTGATTATCGCCGACGAAGGCAGCCATGTGAGCTATCTGGAAGGCTGCACCGCACCCCAGCGGGACGAGAACCAGCTGCACGCAGCGGTCGTCGAGCTGGTCGCCCTGCCCGGCGCCGAGATCAAGTACTCCACGGTGCAGAACTGGTACCCGGGCGACGAAAACGGCAAAGGTGGCATCTACAACTTCGTCACCAAGCGCGGCGTGGCCCACGACAACAGCAAGATCAGCTGGACCCAGGTGGAAACCGGCTCCGCCATCACCTGGAAGTATCCGTCCGTGATCCTGCGTGGTGACAACAGCATCGGTGAGTTCTACTCCGTGGCGCTGACTCGCCACATGCAGCAGGCGGACACCGGCACCAAGATGATCCACCTGGGCAAGAACACCAAGAGCACCATTATTTCCAAGGGCATCTCCGCCGGGCGCAGCAGCAACAGCTACCGCGGCCTGGTCCGGATCAGCCCACGGGCAGAAAACGCCCGCAACTTCACCCAGTGCGACTCCCTGTTGCTGGGCGATACCTGCGGTGCGCACACCTTCCCGTACATCGAGTCGAAGAACCCCTCGGCCACCATCGAGCACGAGGCCACCACCTCCAAGGTGAGTGACGACCAGATGTTCCTGTGCCGCCAGCGCGGTATCGACCCGGAAAAAGCAGTCTCCATGATCGTGAACGGCTTCTGTAAAGAGGTGTTCAAGGAACTGCCCATGGAATTCGCCGTGGAAGCGGGCAAGTTGCTGGAAGTGAGCCTGGAAGGGGCCGTGGGCTAAGCCTCACCCCCGAAAATGACACTGTAGGAGCCATGCGTGCATGGCGGACCATCGCGACCCCTCGCCATGCAAGCATAGCTCCTGCAACACCCTGATTAACCGGGGCTGGAACCCAGCCCAACCGAAAGGCGCATCAAAACATGCTGGAAATTCGTGATCTGCACGCCACCGTGGCGGACAAGCCGATTCTCAAGGGCCTGAACCTGACCATTAAACCGGGCGAGGTCCACGCCATCATGGGCCCCAATGGCTCCGGCAAATCTACCCTGGCCAATGTGCTTGCCGGTCGTGACAACTACGCCATCACTGGCGGCGAAGCCCTGTTCGAGGGCAAGAGCCTGGCAGACCTGGAGCCGGAAGAGCGCGCCCAGGCCGGCCTGTTCCTGGCCTTCCAGTATCCGGTGGAAATCCCCGGCGTCTCCAACATGGAATTTCTCAAGGCCGCACTGGAATCGGTTCGCAAGGCTCAAGGCAAGGAAGAGTGGGATTCGGTCACCCTGCTCCGCCAGGCCCGTGCCGCCTGCAAACAGGTCAACCTGGACGCCAGCTTCCTCAAGCGCGGCGTCAACGAAGGCTTTTCCGGCGGCGAGAAAAAGCGCAACGAAATCATGCAGATGCTGCTGATGGAGCCGAAGCTGGCGCTGCTCGACGAAACCGATTCCGGCCTGGATATCGACGCCCTGCAAACCGTGGCCAAGGGCGTCAATTCCCTGCGCAGCCCGGAACGCGGCATCGTGCTGGTCACCCACTATCAGCGTCTGCTGGACTAAATCGTGCCGGACTTTGTGCACGTCCTGTCCAACGGTCAGATCATCAAATCCGGCGGCAAGGAACTGGCCCTGGAGCTGGAGAAGAAAGGCTACGGCTGGCTCACAGGAGAAGAGGAGTCCGCATGACACTCTCTGCAAGCGACCTCGCCATTGACCTGAAAACCCAGGCGCTGGCCAACGCCCGCCGCCACGGTAGTGACGGCGATGCGCTGACCGACCTGGAGGCTGCCAGCTTCCCGGAGCGCAAGACCGAACGCTGGAAGTACACCTCGTTGCAGGCTCTGGCCGACGGCCACCTGAACGCGGTGGCCAATGGCGAGATCAGCCAGCGCCTGCCGGCACTGAGCGAGTTTGTGGTCACCATCAACAATGGCCAGCTGCAGGGCAGCACCCTGCCCGCCGGCGTCAATCTGCATCACGACGCGCCCGTGGTAAACGGCCTGCAGACCCCCTTTGCCGCCTATAACGGTGCAGTGTGCGGGCAACCGATGGTGTTGGAAGTGGCCGCCAATACCCGTATCGAACAACCGATTCACCTGCAGATCCAGAGCGCCAGCGAGGCACCGGGTCATTGCAATCCGCGGGTGATCGTCAAGCTCAATACTGGCGCCGAAGCCACCGTGATCGAGCACTATCACGCCGAAGGCCAGGCTCTGACCAATGCGGTCACCGCCCTGATCACCGCCGACAACGCCACCCTGACCCACTACCGGTTGCAGGGAGAGCAGGCCAATACCCTGCACATCGGCACCCTGATTATCGATCAGCAGGGCGTCAGCAAGGTAGATAGCTATCAGTTGATGACCGGCAACCGTCTGCGCCGCAACGACGTGCGCGCGCTGGTGAACAAGAGCGGTGCCGAGTTGAACATGAAAGGCATCTTCGTGGTTCGCGACCAGAGCCACGTGGACAACCAGCTGTGCGTGGAACACGCGGTGCCCAATTGCCAGTCCGATCAGAACTTCAGAGGCCTGGCCGGTGAAAGTGGCAAGGCGGTCTTCAATGGCCGCATCCACATTCACCCCGGCGCCAGCGGTACCAACGCGGAGCTGTCCAACAAGAACCTGCTGCTCAACCCCGGTGCCGAGATCAACACCAAGCCGGAGCTGGAAATCTACAACGACGACGTGAAGTGTGCCCACGGCACCACCGTCGGCCAGTTGGATGCCGGTCAGCAGTTTTACCTGCAATCGCGCGGCATCCCCGCTGCCGAAGCCAAGCGCATGCTGAGCCTGGGTTTCGTTAACGAGTTGCTGATGGCCCTGCCCGACGCGGCAGTGACCGAGTGGGCCCAGCCCTGGCTGGAAGCAGAACTGACCCATGCCAACCCGGCAGGAGACGCCGCGTAATGACGTTTGATGTGGCAGCCCTTCGCGCGCAGTTCCCGATCCTGGATCAACAGGTCAACGGCAAGCCGCTGGTGTATCTGGATAACGGTGCCACCACCCAGAAACCGGACGCGGTACTGAACGTGCTGGAGCACTACTACCGCACGGTGAACTCCAATGTGCACCGCGGCGCCCATCATCTCAGCGACCTGGCCACCGGCCAGTTCGAGGGTGCCCGCGAGACCGTGGCCCGCTTCCTGAACGCCAGCCGCGACGAAATCCTGTGGACCAAGGGCACCACCGAGTCCATCAACATCGTTGCCCACTGCATCGGCCGTGAACGCCTGCAGCCCGGCGACGAGGTGCTGATCAGCACCAGCGAACACCACGCCAATATCGTGCCCTGGCAGCAGGTCTGCCTGGCCACCGGCGCCACCTTGAAAGTGATCCCGCTGCGCGAAGATTGCAGCCTGGACCAGGACGCCTTCGACCAGCTGCTCACCGAGCGCACCAAGATTTTCGCCATCGGCCATGCCAGCAATGCCCTGGGCACCCTGAACCCGGTGCAGGAGATGGTCGCCAAGGCCCGTGAAGCAGGCGCCATTACCGTGATCGACGGCGCCCAGGCGGTGGCTCACTTCCCGGTGGACGTACAGGCCCTGGACGTGGATTTCTACGCCTTTTCCGGCCACAAGCTGTTTGGCCCCACCGGCATCGGCGTGCTTTATGGCCGTCGCGAGCTGCTGGACGCCATGCCGCCCTACCAGACCGGCGGCGAAATGATCGAAACGGTGAGCTTCGAAAAGAGCACCTGGAACCAGCTGCCCTACAAATTCGAAGCCGGCACCCCCAACATTGCCGGAGCTATCGGCCTGGCCGCCGCCATCGACTGGTTCAATCAGCAGGACCGTGAGGCCCTGGAAGCCCATGAGAATTCCCTCTTGGTCCACGCCACCAAACAGGCAGAGGCTTTCGACGGCTTGAAAATCATCGGCACCGCCGCCAATAAGGTCAGTGTGCTGTCCTTCCTGCTGGAAGGCGCTCACCCGGCGGATGTGGGCATGCTGCTGGACAAGCAGGGCGTGGCGGTACGCACCGGCCATCACTGCACCATGCCGCTGATGGATACCCTGGGCATTCCGGGCACAGTCAGAGCCTCATTCTCGATTTATAATACTCTTGATGAGGTGGATCGCCTGTTCGAGGCGCTGGAGAAGGTGAAGACCTTTCTCTGAGTGACGCCAGAAGGAACACGCGGCACGCAACACGGAAAACCTTTCCGTAGGAGCGTCGCTGGCGGCGCGATAACCAGCGTTGATCGCAAGCACGATCGCGACGCCAACGACGCCCTACGAACCATGCGTTAATGCAAGGTAGGTAACACATGACAGTTCAGACATTCCAACCCGGCCAGGTCACCCTTAACCTGACCGAGGCTGCCAACCAACAGGCCCTGCGGGAAATCCAGCGAGCCAGTGCCACCGGCATCCGTCTGGACCTGGACGAATCCGGCTGCTCCGGGTTCATGTACACCCTGGATTTTGTGGAAGAACCCAAAGACGGCGACAAGCTGTTCGAGATCGACGGCGTCAACCTGTACGTGCCGGAAAAATGGCTGCCCATGCTCAATGGCCTGGTCATCGATTACGTCACCGAGGGCGTCAACAGCCTGTTCAAGTTCCGCAATCCCAACGCCACCGGTGAGTGCGGCTGCGGCGAGAGCTTTACCGTAGACGAGGTCTGAGTTGGCGCAAGAACAGAGAACCGTCGTCGTCCAGCGTGACGTGCCGGCCCGCAAGGTGCCGGACGGCACCCGCATCACCATCCCCAAGAACAGCTTCGTGAATCTGCGCCAGGCCCTCGGCGGCACCTACACGGTGACCATCAATGGCAACATGGCACGCATCGACGGCACCGACGCGGACGCCATTGGCCAGGAACCGCTGAAGCTGGACTTCGCGCCCGCCAACGAAGACGGCAGCGTGCGCCAGGACGATCTGGACAACACCCTGCAAACCATCTTCGACCCGGAGATTCCAGTCAGCATCAAGGAGCTGGGCCTGGTCTACGGCTGCGATGTGATCCAGCGCGATGGCGAAAACGTGGTGCAGGTGCGCATGACCCTCACCGCCCCCAACTGCGGCATGGGCCCGGTCCTGGTGGGCGATGTGGAAGACCGGCTCGGCAAGGTGCCCAACGTGGACAAGGTGGAAGTGGCCCTGGTCTTCGACCCGGCCTGGAACCGCGATATGATGAGTGAAGAGGCTCAACTCGAGCTGGGAATGTTTTAGAAGCTGCAAGCCACAAGCTTCAAGCTACAAGGGGAAACCCGGGTTTAGCTTGCGGCTTGAACCTTGTAGCTTACAGCTATCTCTGGAGTGTAAGCGTAGTGTTCGATATCCACAGCATCACCCTGGGCGAAAAGATTACCGCCGAGGACATCAGTGAAGACCTGGAATTCCTGGATGACTGGGAAGAACGCTATCGCTATATCATCGACCTGGGCAAGCAACTGCCCGAGCTGCCCGATGAACTGAAAACCGAAGACCGTTTCGTGCGCGGCTGCCAGAGCCAGGTGTGGCTGGAAACCGACTACGACAGCGACGCTGACACCCTGTACATGGCGGTGGATTCCGACGCCCTGATCGTCAAGGGCCTGGCCGCCATCGTACTGGCCGCCCTGAACCGCCAGTCCCCCCAGGCCATCCACGATTACGATATGGACGCCTTCTTCGATCGCATCGACCTGCTCAACCACCTGAGCCCCACTCGCGGCAACGGCCTGCGCGCCATGGTCGGCAAGATCAAGCAGCAAGCCCAGGCACTGACTGCCTAGCCTCCCGCTACGCAAAAAGCATTTTCACCACAGAGGGCACAGAGCTCACAGAGAAAGAGTGTTTATCCTCAGTGAACCCTGTGCCCTCTGTGGTAAATCGATTTTGACTGTATTCTGAACGTCCGAGAAGACGGTGCAGCAACCACCTCCGCCGCCTTACACCGCCTCTCTTGCTTGCGTCTTGTTCGGCTGGATATGGAACACAAACCGCTGCTCCCCACCCTCACCCGCTTCCGAGCCAAGCAGGCTGGCGGTTTCATTGAAATAGGCGGCAACCCCCTTCACCGAGCCATGAATCATCGCCGCCATATTGCGATGGGAGCGGTAGTGGATTTCCAGGGTATCGTCGCCGCGCTTGTGCACCGCAATATTCGGTGCCGTCGCCGCCGGGTCCTTCAGGCGCAGAATGCGTTCGTGGATCTGCTGCATGTTCAGCAGAAATGTCATGGCATCCCAGCCCGCAGGAATCATCGGCTGGTACATCGTAATCAGCGGGCCGATCACCCACTCACCGAAATCCGCCAGCAGATCATCCCGGCGCAGGCCCGTGGCAGATTCCGCCGCCCGCAACAGCGCTTCCATTTCCTCATCCGGATACAGTGCCACCGGCAGGTAGGTCTTGCCTTGCAACCCCGCCGTGGAGACCACTTCTCCCCAGGCGTCGGTGCCGATGAACTCATCCAGATACCGCTTGAAATTGGTCACGATCACGCCATGCATGTCACTACTCCCGAGCCAGCTCTCCTTCTCCTTCTACAACAGCAAGAGCTGTGCCGCATGCACGACCGTCCAACCAGCCCGCACCACCACTGGCCCGGCGAATGTCTACCCGCTCACAGCCAGGTGACATAGCCGGTCACATTTTTCTTTTTTTGCGCGATTTATCACCCTGGCGGGAAAGACATATGGGGTGAGGTAAAGCCCCAACAAAAAGTAAGCCGCCGCCAAGGAATGGCGGCAGTCATTGCGAACCGAAAATCAGATCACGCCTGAATATCACAGGCTTAACCGGGCGAGCGCCGGTTAGCTCAGCACCATTCAGACTGCATCCCGTTGCACCTGCTCACCGGCGGATATGCGCATGATGAAAGCCCTGTGGGTGCCCACCACCCGCTTCTCCTCCATCAGCGCCGCCTTCTGGCCATAATAGTCGGCCACACCATAGACACAGCCCAGCGCCAGATAACTCATATCCCGGTGCGACTGATCCTCAACCTCCAGCAGCCCCGGGGAAATTTCCGACACATTGATATGCGGCGGCTTGGCGTTGGCATCTTTCATGCGCACCACCCGCTCGTGAATCCGGTCATCGATGTTTTTCAGGAAGGTCACCGCATCCCAGTCCTCGGGGATAAAGGAACGGTACATTTTCATCAACGGGGGAATCACCCAGGCACCGAAATCCTTGAGTATCTCGTCGCGGCCTTGGCCGGTGACCTCCACCGCCGCCGCCAGAAGATCCTCAAGATCACTGTCCGGGTACATGCTGATAGGAATAAAGGCCTTGCCGGTCAGCCCGGCCTTGTCACGCAGAGTGTCCCAGGCGTCCTCGCCCAGTTTTTCTTCCACGTATTTTTTCAGGTTGGAAATAATGACGCCGTGCATGGAGCTCCCTCCCATTCAGGTGAGTATCCACCATAGCAGGGAGCTCTCAACCCGCTGAAAGCCGCTCAGCCCACCCAAAAGGCCGCTGGTTCGGCTTGCTGGCTACTTTCGCAGTCGCTGGATGACCTCAGTCACATTGTCGATCACCCGGTCGATCTCCGCTTCAGAGGTAAAACGACCCACCGAAAAACGAATGGAACCATGGGCCAGCTCATCCGCTACGCCCATGGCCTTGAGCACATAGGAAGGCTCCAGGGACGCAGAGGTACAGGCAGAGCCGGAGGATACCGCCGCCTGATTCATGGCAGTCAGCAGCATTTCTCCATCCACGCCGGCAAAAGCCACATTGAGATGCCCCGGCAAACGTGGCGCACCCTCACCATTGATGCTCACCCCATCCAGCTGGCTGATGCCCTGCCACAAACGATCACGCAGCCCGGCAATACGCGGGCCTTCCTCATCCCGCAAACGGGCCGCCAGGGCAACCGCTTCGCCCATGCCGACGATCTGGTGGGTCGCCAGGGTACCGGAGCGCATGCCCCGCTCGTGGCCACCACCATGGATCTGGGCCGCCACCTTCACATCCGGCGAGCGACGCACATATAGCGCACCAATGCCCTTGGGCCCATAAATCTTGTGCGCGCACACGGACAACAGATCCACCTGCAGCGCCTGCACATTCAGGTCCAGCTTACCCACACTCTGGGCCGCATCGGTATGGAACAACACACCGTTCTCGCGGCACAGGGCGCCGATGGCGGCGATATCGTTGATTACCCCGGTCTCGTTGTTGGCGTGCATCACACTCACCAGCACGGTGTCCTCACGGAGCGCCTCGGCCACACTCTGCGGGTCGATACGGCCATCCGCAGCGGGTTGCAGGTAGGTCACCGGGTGGCCCTGCTTTTCCAGCCAGCCACAGGCATCCAGCACCGCCTTGTGTTCGGTGGCACTGGTAATCACATGGCCACCGCCACGGGCTTCGATCACGCCCTTGATGGCCAGGTTGTTGGCCTCGGTGGCACCGCTGGTCCAGACAATCTCCCGCGGATCCGCCTGCAGCAGATCCGCCACCTGACGGCGAGCAGATTCCACCGCTTCCTCTGCCAGCCAGCCATAAAGGTGGCTGCGCGAGGCCGGGTTGGCGAATGTCCCTTCGGGACCGAGATGACGGACCATCACATCAACCACCGCCGGGTCTACCGGGGTAGTTGCCGCGTAGTCGAGATAGACGGCTTGGCTCATGGCGACTTGGCTTGTGGCGATTGAGGTTGGCGAAAAAACAGAGAGGAGATTATACCTGAATCCACACCGTCATCGTGGCTGCCGGGCAAAGCGTGTGCGGTGCCGGCAAAGGCTGACGATGAGGATTCAGAAGCAGTTTACAGACTACTGACGGGCAGACGCTGATGCTGACGGTCCTGACGCTGGGCCACCTGCTTCACTTCCTGGCGAGCCACCAGCTCCCCCAGGGAAATACCGCCCAGAAAGGCCTGTATCTGGTCCGACAGATCGCACCACAGGTGGTGGGTCAGGCAGGTATCGCCTTCCTGGCAATCCCCGTGGCCGCCGCAACGGGTGGCATCCACCGACTCGTCCACCGCCGCAATCACCGCTGCCACATCAATATCGTCGCTGGCCCGGCTGAGCTGATAGCCCCCGCCCGGCCCGCGTACGCTGTTCACCAGGCCATTACGGCGCAACTTGGCGAACAACTGCTCCAGATAGGAAATGGATATACCCTGACGATCGGAAATATCCGCCAGCGACACCGGGCCCGTGGCCGCATGCAATGCCAGATCCAGCATCGCCGTCACCGCGTAGCGACCTTTTGTAGTCAACCGCATATCCACACCCTTATTGCGTGTATTTGACGTGAAGCGTAGTAATCCTGAGCAATTTGGTCAAGTATTAACGACTTACAATTAAGAATCATTTTCATTTGATGTGCAACTATGGCAGATATCCCCTTTCTCTGCCAACAACTGATCAAACATTGCCCACAAAGGCACCCAGCGCTTGACACCCACCCCTCCCTCGCGGAAAATTCGCGACCTCAAATGGCAAGGTAGCTCAGCTGGTTAGAGCACAGCACTCATAATGCTGGGGTCGGCGGTTCAAGTCCGCCCCTTGCTACCAGATAAAGAAAAAGGGGCCTGACGGAAACGTCAGGCCCCTTTTTTGTTCAGCAGGATCAGTCCTTGCTTAGCGAGCGGCGCAAAACCCTAAACACCATTTCCCAGGGTGCTCACCAAAATTCTTCAACAGCAACGCTCATTTTCTCTTAAATGGTTTTACTCAAATATGAGTAAATAGCCACGGAATAGGCCCTTTTTACTCATATATAAGTAACTTTAAACAGTATAGAACCCGCTGGCCGACGCCTAAAAATACCCGCCTAAAAACGCACGGCTCAAGATCTAACCCCGAGTTCTCCCGAGACTATGACTGGAAGAACCCCGCCAACTATCCCGACAAGAGCACTGAAGAGAGTCACAAAGCCTTCTTTAAAAGCAATTACTAAAAGTTTTTGTGGTCAATATTAAATCTGCAAACAGCGGCGCTCCTGGCGCACCCTCTACCTGCGTTGCCTGGTTATGTCGCTCTCTACATGAACGGTTTTTCGCTTGACATAAAGAATTGTAGAAAGCAACGAGAACATCAGGGCTAAGCTGCCAAATAACACAAACGTATACTTCTGGACTGGGGCTTCAGGAAATACCCTCATAGCCTGGACAATCAAGTAGCTAAGAAACGCCAACCACCCGAAACCCAACCAATATTTTCCATGGAGCTTAAGGGAAAGCCCAACCCCCATACCGGCTGAGAAAATATAGACCGACAAAACAGATGCGCCATCTAATTCCGGGATATACGAATGCAAAAGGCGAACGGAATCGATCACTGTAGGCGCCACTACTACGGCAGAAAGCCCCGCCAAGGGCGGCCAAACTAGAAACTCTTCCTTAGTTCGTGGAGTCTTCATACGAGATAACGCTTGCCGTAACCTGGGACACTCATAAATTTACTAAAGAAAGACCTCGCCTTTATGATACGGGGCCATTCAATCTCGAAGGAAATCGGCCAAATCGTGGATGCCCTTTATTTTGGCAGGTCCACCCCTTACTACCAGATAAAGAAAAAGGGTTAGAAACTCTTTTTTTATTACGCGTCGGTAAGGAAACGTTATTCGAAACTCTTATAGATAGTAAGAAGATTCGATACAAAAGAAGCAGCAGAGAGACCGGCACCGGAAATACTGCTCCAAAGTGGCGATTTCTTGAGCGCGCCCTCTCTTTCAGCAGGCTCCAAATCCAGTAGGGTCTCCAATAAACCTCTCACCGCCGCAGGGTCCGTATCGGCAGGTAGGCCCAACCGGGAGATGAGGCTTGGCTCCTGGGCAATATGAACAGCAATGCCAGTGTTGGTAGCCTCCACGGCATCTACCTCAACATTTCCGCCTCCTCTAACTGATAAGCCTATCCCGCACTGATCTGCGGTTATTTTCCCGACCTTAACAACCATCCCTATCTCCTATACACCTGATCATTTTAAGAGTAACCGAGAAAAACGAATGCCTCTTAATCAAACTATACACCATCCAAAGATGTCTAGATGGCGGGCGTCAGTGAGATCCGGAGGGGAGGCAGGTCTCACCCATTGCCACCGAAGTGGCCACCTCAACAGTACCGCGCGCCAACGACCAATCAATTAAACCGATACTCCAACCCCAGCGTATACGCCTCCACATCCACGTCATCCAATGAATAGCGATCTACACTGCCGCGGAATTTCAGGTTGTCGAGGCCGTAGCTGAAGCCAACGCCCCAGAAGCCATCGGTGCCGTCTTCGTCGCTGCCATGGTCGAATTCCGCGTCCCAGCGCAGGGCGCCGGCGCGCAGGAACAGGTCGGTGCCGGTGGCGATGCGGGCCTTGCCGATGGCGGCGGCTTCGATGCCGGAGATATCGACTTCATTGCCGTCGCCGTAGTCACCCAGCCACACAGCGCCGCCTTCCACGCCGACGGAGAAGGTGTCGCGGTGCAGGGGGAACCAGACGGCACCGATCGGAAGC
>NZ_JBNPEC010000065.1:0-6179 GCF_051117345.1 Alcanivorax sp. | reverse complement strand
GGGTGATTACCGAGGTCAAGGTGCGCGTCACCCCGCTACCGGAAACGGAAACCTTCCAGGTAGCCTTCGCCCCGGACTGGGAAACCGGCAAGACGTTGGTTCGCAGCCTGACCCAGACCAAGCTGCCGCTTTCCATGCTACGGCTGTCCAATGCGGAGGAAACCCGTACCCATCTGATGCTCGCCGGCCATGAAAGGCTGGTGGCCGTCCTGCACCGCTATTTGTCCCTGCGCGGCTGTCGGAATGAAAAATGTATGATCACTTTCGGTGTCACCGGTGAAAAGGCGCTGGTGAGCCATACCCTGGCCACGGTGAAAAAACGCATTCGTGCTGCCGGTGGCACGGTGGTGGGTGAGCTGCTGGGCAAGAAATGGGAAGAATCCCGTTTTCGTTCCCCCTATTTGCGTCACGGCTTATGGGAGCATGGCTATGTGGTGGACACTTTTGAAACCGCGGTGGACTGGAATCAGGTCACCCCGGCCATGAATACCATGGAGCAGGCGGTGCGCGATAACGTGGGGGAGGGCGAAAAAGTCCATGTCTTTACCCATCTGTCACACCTTTATCCGCAGGGTTCCAGTATCTATACCACCTATGTGTTTCGCTGCTCGGACAGCTACCACAGCACCTTGCAGCGCTGGCGCGCCATGAAAGAGGCGGCCAGTGAGGCCATCGTGGCTCATGGGGGCACCATCAGCCATCAGCACGGAGTAGGGCGCGATCATGCGCCCTGGCTCCACCACGAGAAAGGCGAGCAGGGCATCGCGGCACTGACCTCATTGGTGAAACACTTCGATCCGCAGCAGCGACTGAACCCGGGCTGTTTGCTCGATGACACCCAGCCGAGTATTGAAAAGGAATCTTGATGTTAGGCAAACGCCACTCTCTGCACTCCCTCGCTGACGAAAACTGGGACCTCATTGTCATCGGTGGCGGTATCACCGGTGCCGGCGTGCTGCTGGAAGCGGCTCGTCGCGGTCATCGGGTGCTGCTACTGGAGCAGACCGATTTCGCCTGGGGTACCTCCAGCCGCTCCTCCAAGATGGTGCATGGCGGGCTACGCTATATCGCCCAGGGGGATATTCGCCTGACTCGCCACTCCCTGCTTGAGCGCGAACGTCTGATTGAGGAGTTGCCGGGGCTGGTGGAGCGGGCCACCTATCTGTTTCCGCTACGAAAGGGGGTATTTCCCGGTCGGTTACCCATGAAAGCGATTCTCTGGCTGTACGATTTTCTTGCCGGCATCCGTGATCACCGCTACCTGAATCGCGAGCAACTGCTGGAACGGGTGCCGGGCCTGAACAGCCAGTCCCTGACAGGCGCCATGAGCTATACCGATGCCCTCACCGATGACTGCCGCCTGGTGGTTCGGGTGATATTGGAGGCGGCCCGCCACGGTGGTCTGGCACAGAATTACAGCCGAGTAGAACAGACCGAACCCAGTGGTAAAGGCTACGCTGTCACAGTGACGGACCGAACCACCGAGCAGACTGCCACGCTGCGCGCGCGGCGGGTGATCAGTGCCACTGGCGCCTGGGCAGACCGCTTTTCCGGCAGCGATCCTCGGGTGCGCCCCTTGCGTGGCAGTCACCTGTTCGTCAATCCCGAGCGCCTGCCGGTGAAGGATTGCCTGACCGTCATGCATCCGGATGATGGGCGCCCGGTGTTTGTGTTCCCCTGGGAGGGGGTAACCTGTGTGGGCACCACGGATCTGGATCACCCTCAGGATATGGATATCGAGGCAGCGGCCAGCGGCCAGGAAGTGGATTACCTGCTCCGTCTGATCAACAGCCAGTTTCCGAAGGTAGGCCTCAATCGCGAGGATATCTATTCCACCATCGCCGGAGTCCGTCCGGTCATCGCCTCCGGCAAGGGCATGGATCCTTCCAAGGAGCGCCGTGATCATGCGGTATGGGGCGAAAACGGTATCGTTACCGTCAGCGGTGGCAAGCTCACCACGTTTCGGCTGATTGCCCTGGATGCCTTGCTGGCCAGCGGACTGATCGACAGTGCCGCCCACAAACGTGGCCAGAAAACCAGCGAGCCCGGCTTTATTCCCATCAGTGATGCCCCGCCAGCGGTGGACGCTTTTCTGCATGCGGATCAGGGCGATCCGGTGTTCATTCAGTGGATTCTGGAGAACGAGGACGTGGTGCACCTGGATGATCTGATGCTGCGCCGTACCCGGCTGGGGCTGTTGCTGCCTGAGGCCGGTGCAGCGTTACTGGATACGCTGCGACGACAGATTCAATCCACCCTGGGCTGGGATGATGCCTGCTGGGAAGAAGAGAGGAGGCGCTACCTGGAAATCCATCAGCGCTACTACGGTGTGCCCGCCTCACCAGCACAGCAGGCCGCAGGATGAGCGCGCCGCTGCTACTTGCCCTTGATCAGGGCACACAAAGTGCTCGAGCCATGCTGTTCGATGGTAACGGCGAGCTGGTTGCCAAGTACCAGCAACACATTGAACCCTATTTGCCAGATCGCCCGGGCGAGGCCGAGCAGGACGTTAACTATTTCTGGGAACAGCTGGGTCAGGCCTGTCAGGGGTTATGGTTGGCGCATGGCGAGCTGCGATCCCGTGTGGTGGCGGTGTCTCTGACTACTCAGCGAGCTTCGGTGGTCTGCCTGGACAAGACCATGCGTCCCCTGCGCCCGGCGGTGATCTGGCTGGATCAGCGTCGCACTCCGGATTTTCCTCGCCTGCCCTGGTGGTGCGCGGCGCCGGTGAACTTGCTCGGCCAGGGAGAAACCCTGCGCCAGTTTCAGGCCAAGGCGGAGTGCAACTGGCTGGCGGAGGACGAGCCGGAGATCTGGCAACGAACCGCCCATTTTCTGCTGTTGTCCGGCTACCTAAATTATCGGCTAACCGGTGAGGTTCGTGACTGTACCGCCTCTCAGGTTGGCTACATCCCCTTCGATTACAAAGGGCAGCGCTGGGCGCCGCCCCACGACCTGAAATGGAAAGCCCTGCGGGTAACCCGTGAGCAGCTCCCCGAGTTGGTCGCACCCGGTGACAGGCTGGGCAAGGTCACCGCCGCCGCCAGTCGTCATACCGGCATTCCCGTCGGCCTGCCGGTAATCGCCAGCGGCGCGGACAAGGCCTGCGAAGTACTGGGTTCGGGCGCGTTTACACCGGATATCGGCAATCTCAGTTACGGCACTACCGCCACTTTTAATACCTGTAACGAACGCTATGTGGAGCCAATTCCGTTTGTGCCCGCCTATAGTGCGGCGGTGCCGGGGCGCTATAACTCGGAAGTCATCGTTCAGCGTGGCTACTGGATGGTGAACTGGTTCAAGCGTGAGTTCGCTCAACAGGAAGTACAGCAAGCCGAAGAGCTGGGTGTCAGTGCGGAAACCCTGTTCGAGTCATTCCTGCACGACTCGCCCCCCGGCGCCATGGGGCTGGTATTGCAGCCCTTCTGGAATCCCGGCGTTCGCATCCCTGGACCGGAGGCCAAGGGCGCCATCATTGGCTTTGGCGATGTGCATACCCGGGCACACCTTTACCGGGCGATTATCGAAGGTATTGCCTATGCGCTTCGCGAGGGCAAGGAGCGCCTGGAGAAACGCAATCGAGTGCCTGTGCAATCGTTACGGGTGTCAGGCGGTGGCTCACAGAGCGACGCCATCATGCAGATCACCGCGAACCTGTTTAACCTCCCGGCGGAGCGCCCGCATACCTGTGAAACCTCCGGGCTTGGTGCAGCCATCAATGCTGCCGTTGCCATGGGATTGCACCCGGATTACGCCAGCGCGGTAGCGGCGATGACACGCCCCGGCAAACGGTTTGAGCCAGATCCTGAAGTGGCCCGCCAGTACGATGCGCTATACCGTCAGGTCTACCGGAAAATGTACCCGCGGCTCTCTCCCCTTTATCGCTCCATCCGACAGATCACCGGCTATCCATCCAGATAACACAACACCGGCTTACCACAGAGAGCAGAACGCTCACCTTAAGGCGATTGATCGTTTGCAGCATGAGACGCAGGCCCCACCAGCAGACCGGGGTGTGGCCAGCCCCCGTCTTTTTGCCTAGTCTGTGCGGAATTCGATGAGGCTTCGCATGACTGACCGCTTTTTTCTTTCGCTGTTATTTTTCCTTTTGGCGCAAACCGTTTTCGCTGACAGCCGTACCCTGGTATCACTAAGAGCGGACCTTGGCAGTGGCTCCCTGCAACCCGTTCTGGCCCGGCAGGCGTTAGTGCCGGTTCCCGATCGGGTTCTTGCTCGCTGGGTGCAGGATGTGGACATTGAGCAATTCGCCATTACCGGATTCAATGAAAACCGGGACCGTTTCGCGGCCCGTGTCCGGCTACACTTTTCTGACGGTGGCGTGGGATTTCTCCGACTGGAGGGAGAACCCGGTGCACGCTATCGTCTCACCGAGTGGTACGACTACAGCAGCGGACTGCAATTGAGTGACTTGGCGTCCTATGGTGATGAGTTTGAAGCAGGGAAGGGGAAAGCATTTCTGACCATGCTGCAGGATAGCCCCGGCGCGGCGGAACTTGCCGATCTGGCCGCAGGGGAGCCGGCGCTGCTGGCGTTATGGCTGGCACAGTGTAGCGGCCAGCCTTGTGAAGAGCAGGCCCTGGCGGCTCAGACAGGAACGGGCAAGCCGGCAGTCTGGCAACTGAAACAGGCACTGATGGCTTCCGAGCAGAATGCGTACCGGGAAATCAGCGGGAAATTGCATGTGGCCATTGGCGATGATCCTTACCTCTGGTGGCTGGAAGGGCAATTCGCGTTGAGTCATGAGCGTTGCGGTTGGGTTCACAGCGCATTGCGGCAGGCCTGGCTGCGGCACCCTGACAACCGGCCACTGGCTGACGTCGCCCTGCAGTGCCACCTGGCAATGATGCAGCAAGGAACCGCCTTTCTGGATGCGCTGTCAGAGTCACTGGGTGCAGACGCCCTGGCTATTGCCATTCGCCGTTATTACCAGCAGCAGAATGTCTCCATTCCCGCTGACTACCAACCCTGGGCGCAACCGGGAGAGAAATGACCATGCGTGTTTCCGATCTGGCCCGCAAGGCGGGAACCACCACCGAGACGGTACGGCATTACACCGACATTGCTCTGCTGAAACCGGAAAGAGACCCCAACAACGGTTATCGCCGTTACGGAAATACGGATTTACGGCTTCTGAGCTTTACCCTGAAGGCCCGCTCCCTGGGGTTTACGCTCGCTGACATTCAGGCCCTGGCGGAGGCGTCCCGGGAGGGAGAAACACCCTGTGGCCAGGTTCGAACGCTGATCGAAACGCGCCTGGAGCAGGTAGAGACACAGATTGCCGAGCTGCAATCACTCAGTCTGCGTATGCGTAGCGCCATGGATCAATGGCAGGGCAGTCCGGATTGTCGGCTGGATGATGGCCGGGTCTGCGGGTTGATCGATACCTTCGTCGACGTCCCAGACCCGGCCGGGTAGATCAGCTTTTCTTGTTGGCTTTTTCGACGCCTTTGCCCTTGTCGGCGGCAGCTTTCTCGGCGGCAGCTTCTGCCCGCGCCTCGGTGCGGGCTTCTTCTTTGGCCGCATCTTCCTTGATCAAGCCCAGCACGTGCCAGCCTGCTTTGGGGGCCGGCTGACTTTCCTCACTGAACACATAGATACGATCACGGGTGTCAATGGCGAAAAGCGGCCAGACTCTGCGGTGGGGCGTTTGCTGGTAGGCCTTGAAATCGAACTCTTCAGTGAGCCGGGTCTTGCGGATTTCCGCTCCCTGGCTTAGCAGGCTGGCCAGGCGAGCATAGGTCATCTCTGCCCCGAACAGGGTGGCGCCACGGTGTTCCGGGGCCACTTCATGCTTCACTTCCTTTTCACTGCGCTGGGTAGGCAGACTGAAAATATTCGGTTCCCCGAATTCCAGGCGATAGCGCATGGTCGCCATGGTGTTCAGCTCACGCCGCGGGCTCAGCCCCAGCAACTTGCCGTAGCCCACCAAGTCCATATATTGGTCCGCATGCTGGGAAACCGGGTTGCCATAAAACGTGCTCATGCCTTCCATGCGGGCCAGTCGAATGGATTCCCAGCTCGAATCCGTGACCATTACCGGGAACTGGTTTTTCTGCAGGGCGGAGCCAATCGCGCGGGCCACCGGGTTGGCCCCCACAATCAGGAAACCTCGTGGCGCGGGCTCGGCAACTTTCAATAACCGGGCCAGTGGCCGCGCG
>NZ_JBNPEC010000257.1:0-6232 GCF_051117345.1 Alcanivorax sp. | reverse complement strand
CGAACCGAGCGTAGCGAGTCGACAGAGGCAAAGGTCTGTCCGCCGTTCTTTCTGGAACCTGTCGAACGCTGACATTCCTGATCGCCCTGCGGGCGATTTCCGCGCAAGCGCGGTTCGCACCTCATACTCGCAGAGCACAGAGAGCGCCGTTATTCGCTTCGCTCACCCTTCGGGCCGCACGGAACTACGTGCGTTACTCCGCTACGCTACGTTCCTACAGCGACCTCGAAAAAGCTCGGAGCTTGAGGAAATTTCGGACCTTTCCCCATCCTACGAGTGTAGCTTGTAGGTCGCCCTCCCCCTTCCCGCCCCCTTTTTGCTATGCTGATCGCCTTCACGGCCAGTTTGGGGGAAGTCCGTGCGTTACCTGTTTGCTGCCATCGCGCTGATCCTGTCCGGCACCCTGTTTGCCGAACAGAGCAATGATACCCGCCTGCTTACGGAGGAGGAGCGTGACGCCCGCCTGCGCGAACAGCAGGAGCTGTCAGAACGGGCCGCAGAATTACAGGATCGACAGGACACAGCGCAACAACTCCTCCGCCAGCAGGACCAGTACCTGGACGCGCTACAGCAAGAAATCCAGGCACTTAAAAAACTCTCAGAAGAGGCAGATAACACTGCCCGGGCAGATCAGTGATGTTGCAATGGCTACGCCAGCTTTTTCACCGCCGGACACCTTCGAAGCCGGCCCTCCATAACCCGGAAACCCGGCAGGAGCCTGAAACCGTCCGCACGGCCGGCCCCGCGCCAGAGGCGGACCCTATCGCCGCCCTGATGCCCTTCCAGATTCGCCCCTTGCACAGCAGCGATATGTCAGAGCTTCTCGGCGTGTTTCGGGAAGCTATCCAGATCAGTGCAGCAGCGGACTACGACCAGCAGCAGCGGGATGCCTGGAGCCGCGGCCAGAGCTACGACAGCCTGATCTCCGTCCTCAGCGAAGGCGACACGGTAGTGGCCGAGTGGGACGACAAGCTGGTGGGCTTTGCCCACCGGATTCGCGACTACATCAACATGGTCTTTGTCCACCCGGAGGCCTCCCGGGTCGGTGTCGCCACCCTGCTTTACCAGCATCTGGAAGACGGCGCTCGCATCGAAGGCCTGACTGAGCTGACTACCCATGCCAGCCTGACTGCCCACGATTTTTTTGCCTACATGGGCTATGCCAGCGAAGGCCAGGAACAGGCCGAACGGGATGGCATCCCGCTGACCCGCCACGCCATGCGAAAATCGCTGGTCTGAACCCAACCGCATCATGCGGGATTGATCGAAAAATCTGATAACACCCCTCAACCCAGCCTTCTGGGTTCCCCTCGGGACTGTCGTTATTCTTTACTCATTGGATGGCGGCAGAACTGCTCTCTTCGCCTCCAGATCTACATCCATGCGTTGATTCTGTGATACCCGGAACCCGTGAGGGTTCATGCTTCCCCCCCTTAGGCCGTCACCCCTGACGGCCGTTTTTTTGTCTGCCGTGATCTGCCGCTCAACGAGCCGCGCGGTTCTGTCATTGCCTGCCCGAAACCCAGGTGCGACTATCTATTTCTACTCAGTTCCGCACCACCGCCGCCGCACAGGACCCGTTCGACCATGACTCCGGACCTGGCAATGACCTACTGCCGCATGATCGCCCAGACCCTAGGGCTGGATCAGGCCGGGCTGCAGACACTGGTAGCGGGCACCGGCGTGGACGTGGATACCCTGCAGCACAGCGACGGCTTTATCGACTGGCCCGGTGCTTGTCAGTTGATCCGTAACGCCCTGCAGCTCACCGAGCACCCGGATATCGCCCTGCAAACCGGCCTGCGCGCCCTGCCCGCCATGCACGGCCCCATGGGCATTGCCGCCATGGCCAGCCCCAGCCTGCGTGACGCCATGCAGTTGTTTGCCCGCTTCAACAACACCCGCACCCGAGTGTTCAGTTCCGAGATGCAGGAAACCAATGACCGCCTCAAGCTGGTGCTGTCATTCGCCTACCCGCAGGATGAGGTGGTGCGCTTTCTCACCGAGTCCGCCATGGCCTCCGCCTATGCCTGCCACCTGGTGCTGCGTGGCAAGCCGATCGAGGAAGGCGAGGCTCATTTCAATTACCCGGCGCCACCCCATGCCGACTTTTATCCGCACACCTTCAAGGGCACCCGTATCATCTTTGATGCCCCGGCGGTGGCGCTCTGCCTGCCATCCCGTTACGGCGATGAGCCACTGCCCGGCCATGACCGCGAACTGATGTGGATGGCCGTGCAGCAATGTGAAGCCCGTCAGGAAAGCCTGCGACGACAGGGCACCCTCAGCGACCAGGTGCTCGCCCTGCTGCATCAGTGCCGGGGTCAGTCCAGCCTGGAAACCATGGCCGAACGCCTCCATCTCAGCCCACGCACCCTGATCCGCAAACTGAAACAGGAAGACACCCGTTTCCAGCAATTGCGGGACCAGACCCTGAGCCGCCGGGCGACTCAATTACTCAGCCTGCCTCATTACACCGTCAGTATGGTCGCCGAAGAGCTGGGCTACACCGATGTAGCCAGCTTCCGTCGGGCCTTCCAGCGCTGGTTCGGCACCAGCCCGGGCCGCTTCCGGCAGGGGAACCTTTAGCCAGACCACCCGGAATATTGCGAACAGTCGATTGTCACTTTATATCCCCCTATTGGCAGTTTCCGCGCTTATTTTCTCCCGCCAAAAGGTAAACACTCTGTTTGCAACCTTGCAGGAGAGCGCCCATGACAATGACAACCGCCCCGCAACACGACCAGCTGAAGACCCTGGCCCGGCTCAAGGCATCCCCCCGAATCGCCTGGCCCACAGTGACCCTCATGGTGCTGTCCCACGGGGCCAACATCCTCAGCTGGGTGATGGTGCTTAACGGCCTCTGGCCAGCCTGGGTGGGCCTGGTCATCAACAGTATCGCCGGCTATGTGATGTTCACCCCGGCTCATGAAGCCATCCACCGCTGTGCCGCTCGCAAGCCCGAGCACAACGATTGGATTCTTGCTATTGCCACCTTTGTGGCTGTGCCCTTCGGCAAGGGCAAGATGTTCCGGTTGATGCACATGCGCCACCACCGTTTTGCCAACGATCCGCAGAAAGATCCGGATCACTGGATGGCCAGCAGCCTGTGGACCATGCCTCTGTGGGGCTTCTGGCCCTTCCTCTATCTGATCAACTTCCTGCGCAATCCGCAGGTGCTGCCCAATGTGAAGCCCGCGGAGATCTGGCGCGAGCTGGCGGTGGCCGGCGTGGCACTCACCGCCCTGTTTCTCTGGCGCCCCTATGAAGCCCTGATGCTGTGGCTGATCCCTTCGTATTTTTCCTTCTACCTGATGTGTCTGGTGTTCATGGTATTGCCCCACTACCCGCACACCGGCCGCCAGGACGTGGACCCGAACACCACCGCGCTGATGCGCATGGGCAAGGAATGGCTGCTGACGCCGGTGCTGATGTACCAGAACTATCACCTGATCCATCACCTCTACCCCACCATTCCTTTCTATCGCTACGGCAAGGCCTGGAAAGCCCGGGAGCAATATCACCGGGAGCATTCCGGCAGCATGATCATCCGCCCGTTCCAGCTTGGCCCGGACGACAAACCCGGCAACGCCTGACAGGAAAACAGCAATGACAAAAACCGTACTGATTACCGGCGGCGCCGGCGGCATTGGCCGGGAATTTTGCAAGCGTTTCAACGACGACGGCTACCGCATCATCGTCTTCAGCCTGTTGCAGGAGGAACTGGATGCACTCGGCAATGATCTGAAATCACAGCGTCCCGACGTGGATTACCATGCCGTACAGATGGACCTATCCCAACCCGGGGCCGCCGAAAACATCATGCAGTGGCTGGATCGGCAAAACCTGGAACTGGACGTGCTGGTCAATAACGTGGGCTTCGGCATGATGGGCGAGCACGTGGAACAGGACAGCCAGACACTGGAGCGCATGCTTACCCTGAACAACATCCTGCTCAGCAAATTATGCATGCTGGTGGGCGCGCGCATGAAGGCCCGTGGCCACGGCAAGATCATGAATATCGGCTCGCTGGCCGGCTTCTGCCCCATGCCCTTCTTCGCCGCCTACAGCGCCAGCAAAGCCTTCGTGATCAACTTCAGCGCCTCCCTGCACGAAGAGCTGAAACCCTACGGCGTGCAGGTCACCTGCTTCTGCCCCAGCACCACCAAAACCGCCTTTCTGGATACCGCCGAGAGCAAACATAAATCGTCCAGCGGCATCAGAGAATTCGTCTCGGCACACATCGCCACCCCGGAAGCGGTAGCCAAAGCCGGCTACGCGGCCCTCAACAAGGGCAAGCGCTACGCCCTCCCCGGCCTGTCCGTGACCCTGCAAAGCCTCTGGATCCGCATGATGCCTCTGCGTGTCATGGCGAATTTTGTGTACAAGAAATCGCTGAAGGCAGTTAACAGTTAAAGGTGAATAGTTAACAGCTACGCGTACCAGCATGTTTTGTTCTGAAAGCAAAGAGGCCGCGCCCATCACCTAGGCGCGGCCTCTTGGGTTCGAAACCAGGACAACACTATCCCGCGACGCTGTTAACTATTCACTATTAACTGTTAACTCTGCCCCGCCGAATCCGTTATGTTAACGTTATCGCAGGCAAAAGGAATGCATCATGGCAGGCAGCAACATTGGCACGGAGTCTTCACCGGTCAGCAGCACCTCGTTGGCGGTGCTTATTGATGCGGACAATACCCCGCCGAAAATCGTCGACGGTCTGTTCGAGGAAATTGCCAAATTCGGCACAGCCAGCGTCAAACGCATCTATGGCGACTGGACCAAGCCCAACCTGGGCGGCTGGAAAAGCGTGCTGCTGAAACACTCCGTCCAACCCATCCAGCAGTTCGCCTACACCCAGGGCAAGAACGCCACAGACTGCAGCATGATTATCGATGCCATGGATCTGCTGTATACGAAACAACTGTCCGGGTTCTGCCTGGTATCCAGCGACAGCGACTTCACCCGTCTGGCAGCCAGATTGCGCGAAGAAGGGCAGACCGTTTACGGCTTCGGCGAACGCAAAACCCCCGGCCCCTTTGTAGCCGCCTGCGACAAGTTCATCTACACCGAGGTATTGCGTTCGGATCACACCCCGCAAGACACCGCCGGCAAAACCGATGAACCTGCACCCAGCGAGCCGGTCAGCAAGGAACCGCCACCGCTGCAGTTGATCGCCAACGTGATTGACGATATTTCCGACGAAGACGACTGGGCCAACCTGGGCACCGTGGGCCAGCACCTGAGCAAGCGCAAACCGGATTTCGACACCCGCCTGTTCGGCCACAAGAAACTCAGCGACATGATCCGCGCCTACCCCAAGTGGTTCCAGATCCAGAAAGGACAAGGCAAAAGCATTCAAGTAAAAACGGTACGAAAGTAACGTTCTCTTCTTCACCAACCGGCTCAAACGCAAGAGGCCACGTCCATTATCTGGACGCGGCCTCTTGCGTATCTGACCCTCAAAGCGACTGATCGCGCAGCTATTAACTATTAACTGCTTTTACCTAACCAGCCAGAGACTGAGCTGCGGGATATAGGTAATCATTAGCAAGGCGATAATCAGCACCATCATGAAGGGAAGCGTGGCCGCGAACAGCTCGGTGACTTTCTTCTTGAAACGGTAGCTGGCGATGAACAGGTTCATGCCCACCGGCGGCGTGATATAACCGATCTGCATGTTGGCTACAAAGATGATCCCCAGATGCACCGGGTCGATACCGTAGCGCAGCGCCACCGGCAGGATCAGCGGCACCATGATCACCAGCGCCGCGAAGATATCCAGCACCGCCCCCAGCAACAACAGCAGAATGTTGAGCAGGATCAGGAAGGTGATCTTGCTCTCCACGTGGGTCTGGATGAGGGTGAACAATTTCTCCGGCACCCCGGCGTAAACCAGGTAATCGGTAAAGGCCAACGCCACTGCCAAAATCAGCAGGATGCCGCCCACCATGATCATGGAATCACGCATGATGCCGGGCAGTCTGCGCAGGGTAATTTCCCGGTACAGGAACACTTCCGCCACCAGCACATAGAGCGCAGTCACCGCTGCAGCCTCACTGATCACCAGGAAGCCGGAGAAAATCACCCCCAGCCCCACCAGCGGCAGAGGCAGCTCCCAGCGCGCCTCCCAGAGCGCATCCACCAGTTCACGGAAATCGAAACTCTGACACGGCACCTCGATGCCGCGCGTCGCCCACACCCAATAGCCGTAAATCAACACGACAATCAA
>NZ_JBNPEC010000076.1:0-29812 GCF_051117345.1 Alcanivorax sp. | reverse complement strand
CAGGTGAGCCTGGGCAACACCGTCATGAAGTGCAATTCCCTCAAGGTACTCCGCCGCTATCACGATAAGGGGATTGCCGGGTTTGCCGGCGTCACCGCCGTCGCCTTTACCCTGTTCGAGCGCTTCGAAGCACAACTGGAAAAACACCAGGGCCATCTGGTCCGCGCCGCCGTTGAGCTGGCCAAGGACTGGCGCACCGACCGCGCCCTGCGTCGCCTGGAAGCCCTGCTGGCGGTAGCCGACAAGGACAACTCCCTGGTCATCACCGGTAACGGCGACGTGATCGAGCCGGAGAAACACGGCCTGATCGCCATCGGCTCCGGCGGCCCCTTCGCCCAGTCCGCCGCCACCGCCCTGTTGGAAAATACCGACCTGTCCGCCCGCGACATCGTGGCCAAGAGCCTGAGCATCGCCGGCGACATCTGTATCTACACCAATCACAACCACACTTTCGAAGAGCTGGACGGCTAACATGGCAGCACTGACTCCCAAAGACATCGTTTCCGAACTGAACCGTCACATCATCGGTCAGGATGCCGCCAAGAAAGCCGTGGCCCTGGCCCTGCGTACCCGCTGGCGGCGCATGCAATTGCCGGCGGAAATGCGCGCCGAAGTCTCCCCCAAGAACATCCTGATGATCGGCCCCACCGGGGTAGGCAAGACCGAGATCGCCCGCCGTCTGGCCAAACTGGCCGACGCCCCCTTCATCAAGATCGAAGCCACCAAGTTCACCGAAGTGGGCTATGTGGGCCGGGACGTGGAATCCATCATTCGCGATCTGGTGGAAATGGCCATCAAGATGCTGCGTGAAAAGGCCATTGCCCGCGTTGGCAGCCAGGCCGATGACGCCGCCGAAGAACGCATTCTCGACGCCCTGCTGCCCGCCGCCCGCGGCGAGGAGGAGAGCAAAACGGACAACAGCACCCGCCAGATCTTCCGCAAGAAGCTGCGCGAGGGCGAGCTGGACGACAAGGAAATCGAGATCGAGGTGTCCAGCAACCCGGCCGGAGTGGAGATCATGGCACCGCCGGGCATGGAAGAGATGACCAGCCAGCTGCAGCAGATGTTTTCGAAAATGGGTGGCAGTGGTAACAAGCGCACCCAGAAACTGCGGGTGCGCGAAGCCTACCGGCTGATTCGCGACGAGGAAGCCGCCCGCTTCGTCAACGAAGACGAGCTGAAAGTGCAGGCCATTGATGCGGTGGAAAACAACGGCATCGTGTTCCTGGACGAAATCGACAAAGTGGCTAAGCGCGGCGAGAGCGGCGGTACCGATGTGTCCCGGGAAGGGGTCCAGCGCGACCTGTTGCCGCTGATTGAAGGTTCCACCGTATCCACCAAATACGGCATGGTGAAAACCGATCACATCCTCTTTATCGCCTCCGGTGCCTTCCACCTGTCCAAGCCCAGCGACCTGATCCCGGAACTGCAGGGCCGGCTGCCGATCCGTGTGGAACTGAGCCCACTGAGCCCGGAAGACTTCCAGCGAATCCTGACCGAACCCAAGTGCTCGCTCACCGAGCAGTACAAGGCGCTGCTGCAGACCGAAGGCCTGAGCCTGGAAATCACCGACGACTGCATCCGTCGCATCGCCGAAGTGGCCTGGCAGGTCAACGAGCGCACCGAAAACATCGGCGCCCGCCGCCTGCACACCG
Source organism: Alcanivorax sp. (assembly GCF_051117345.1). GTDB lineage: Bacteria > Pseudomonadota > Gammaproteobacteria > Pseudomonadales > Alcanivoracaceae > Alcanivorax. The sequence continues at coordinate 28,157 of NZ_JBNPEC010000076.1, read as the reverse complement.
TACTGGAAAAACTGCTGGAGGAAATCAGCTTTGATGCGGATTCTCTGGCCACCCAGTACCACGACAAACCCCTGGTCCTGGACGCGGAAGCGGTAAATCGCTACCTGGGCGAGCTGGCCGATGATGAAGATCTGAGCCGGTATATCCTGTAATAACCTGACGACGGACGTCTGACGCAAAACCTGCAAGCGTCAGACGTCTGACTTCCGACGTCCGACCGCTTTCCTGCTATGATCCCCGCCGGAGGAAAAACCATGACCGCCGGCGAACAACTTCAACACTATCTCGAGCGTTTCTTTGCTTTGCGGCAGCACGGCGAGGACGCCCTGTTTCTCGACCGCCTGCAACGTCTGCAGGACTGGCAGGGGGAACGTCTCAAGCACACCCATCGCCATCTTCTGAACGCCCCGGCCACGGCGGAGGGCATCCGTTTTCTCCTCGAGGAAGTCTACGGCGGTCGCGAACTGCTGCCGGTAGCCCGGGAAATCCGCCGCGCCCTGCCCAAGGCCATGAAGCTGCTACCGGACAAGGTCATGGCCACCTCCGCCAGTGCCCTGGAAGCCGCCATCCTCACTCAGGAGCTGGACGAGCAGGTCACCGACTGGCTGGGTAGCGAGCTGGATCAACCGCTCACGGAGCTGACCTACCTCAAGGGTTTTCGTCAGCAAAGCCATCACCCTGACCGCCAACGCCAGCTACAATTGGTCGCCGAGCTTGGCCATCGTCTGGACCGCTATATCCGCTCGCGAATGATACAGACCACCTTTCGCATGGTGCGCAGACCCGCCCATGCGGCAGGCTTTGCGAACCTGTATGATTTCATGGATCGCAGCTTCCGGGTAATGAAGCCAGTGCCCAGTGTGGGCCTGTTGCTGGAGCAGCTAGCCGCACGGGAAGAGACCATCATGCAGAAGGTCTACGACCATCACCCGGCCCCCTTCGAGGACTGACATGAACGACGATACCAAGGTCACCCACTTCGGCTACCAGCAGGTGCCGTGGCAGGAAAAGCAGCAGAAAGTGGCTGGCGTATTCCGCTCGGTGGCCGGCAAATACGATGTCATGAACGACCTGATTTCCATGGGTAGCCACCGCCTGCTCAAACGCATGACCATCGAGCTGGCCGGCATTCGTCCGGGCCACAAGGTGCTGGATCTGGCCGGCGGCACCGGTGACCTGGCCATCAAGTTTTCCCGTCTTGTCGGCGAAACTGGACAGGTGGTGCTGGCGGACATCAATGACGCCATGCTGGAAGTGGGCCGCGACCGTCTGTTCGACGCGGGTTGCAGCCACAATACCCAGGTCGCCCAGGTGAACGGCGAATGTCTGCCCTTCGAAGACAACAGCTTCCACTGCATCACCATTGCCTTCGGCCTGCGCAATATCACCGACAAGGATGCCGCCCTGCGCTCCATGCTGCGGGTACTGAAACCCGGTGGCCGGCTGCTGGTACTGGAATTTTCCACCCCGGTCCACAAACCCCTGGCCAAGGCCTACGAGCTCTACTCCTTCGGTGTCTGGCCCAAGCTGGGCAAGCTGATCGTCAATGACGCCGACAGCTACCAGTACCTGGCCGAGTCCATCCGCATGCACCCGGACCAGGACACCCTGCAGGGAATGATGGATCAGGCCGGCTTCGCCCGTACCGAATACTTCAACATGCTGGGCGGCATCGTGGCACTGCACAGAGGGTTCAAATTTTGAGTCTGAAAGACCAGTCCCGCTCCCCCGGTCTGCTCTCCACCACGGCCCTGGCCACGGTGGAACGGGCCATCAATACCGCCCTGCGTTCCGACCCGGCCAGCGCCGACCGGCTGGCTCTGCATGCCGGCCGCCTGCTGGCCATCGAAGTGACCCTGCCACCGCTGGCCATCTATGCGCTGATCGTGGAAGACGGGGTAGAGCTGTACCACCGCAGCGATGCCAACGCGGATGTCACGGTAAAGGGCAATCCCATGGACCTGGCCTCCCTGCTGCTGAACTGGAATACCCGCCCCGGCGTCATTGGCGGGCCGGTGGACATCAGCGGCAACCGGGAACTGTTGCAGGAAATGCAGCAGCTGGCCCGCGAACTGCAGATTGACTGGGGCGCCATCCTTGAGCCAGTGACTGGCTCGGAGCTGGCCCAGCAACTGGATTACAGCGCCCGCCGCCTGTTCGGCTGGGCCCGCCAGGCCGCCGGTCGACTGACCGAGCAACTGGCCGACTACGTGGGTAACGAATCCGGCCTGACGCCCGGTCGCCGGGACGTTTACGAATTCGGTCAGGACGTGGACGAACTGCGCATGGATGTGGACCGGCTGGACGCACGTATCCAGCGTCTACGCACCGGCAATACCCGCAACGGGAGCGCCACCGACTGATGCTACCCGTTTCCCGCATTCTGGTGGTCGCCCATGTGGTGTGCCGCTACCGGCTGATTGCCCTGCTGCCCTCGCACCCGCTGCGCAATGTGCTGCTGATCCTGTCGTTCCTGGTGCCCTCAAGCTGGCTTGGCACCGGTAAACTCAGCGAAGGCGAGCGCCTGCAGAAGGCCCTGGAGCGCCTCGGCCCCATCTTCATCAAGTTCGGCCAACTGCTGGCCACCCGCCAGGACATGCTGCCACCGGAGTGGACCAGCGCCCTGGCGCGACTGCAGGACCAGGTGGCGCCCTTCGACGGGCAACAGGCCCGGGATCTGGTCGAAGCCAGCCTGAGCCAGCCCTTCGAGGAGGTATTCCGCGACTTTGACACAACGCCCATGGCCGCCGCTTCCGTGGCCCAGGTCCATGCCGCCACCCTGCACAGTGGCCAACAGGTGGTGGCCAAGGTATTGCGGCCCACCATCCGTCCGGTGGTGCACCGGGACCTGAAGGTCATGGCTTTCGGCGCCCGCTGGCTGGAACGGCTGTGGCGCGATGCCCGCTACTTCCGCCCGGCGCGGGTGGTACAGGATTATCGGGACATCATCCTTGGCGAATTGGATCTGGCCGCCGAGGCCCGCAACAGCGAAACCATGCGCCGGCACTTCCTGTTCAGCCCGCTGCTGCATATCCCGGCCATTCATCTGGATCTGTCCAGCCCCACCGTGATTATCATGGATCGCATTCACGGCATCCCGGTGAATGATATCGAGCGCATCAAGGCCGCCGGCATTGATCCCAAGGTGCTGGCAGAACGAGGCGTGGAGATCTTCTTTTCCCAGGTATTCCGTTTCAACTTTTTCCACGCGGACATGCACCCGGGCAACATCTTCGTCAACCCGGAACACCCGGAATCCCCCCAGTATATGGCCGTGGATGCGGCCATCGCCGGGCGCTTGTCGAAGGAAGACCTTAACGTGCTGGGCCGCATGGTGCTGGCCGTCATGCGCGAGGATTACAGCGCCCTGGTGGATGCGGTGATCCGCGCCGGCTGGAATACCGCCCCCATCGACCGCCCCCGCTTTGAACGGGCCGTGATCGAGATTGTCGAGCCGGTGCGCTCCGCCCAGCTGGACCAGCTGGAATTCGCGCCGCTGGTGATGAAGCTGTTCGATATGGCGCGCAACTACCACATCGAAATGCCGGTGCAGTACATCCTGCTGATGAAGACCCTGGTGCATATCGAGGGGCTGGGGCGCAGCATCTACCCGCAGCTGGATATCTGGAACACCGGCCGGCCACTGCTGGAAGCCTGGATGCTGGCCGAATACGGCCCCAGCGCCACCCTGAAGAAACTGCAGAACCGCATGCCGGAATGGACCGCCCAGCTACCCGACATGCCGGACCTGCTGCGCGACGGCCTGGAAAGCCTGCGCGAGCTGCCCTACCAGCAGGACCGCCTGGAAGCCCGCTTCGAACAGGCCCTGTTACGCCACCGCCACAAGCTGTTTGCCGGCCTGGCAGGGCTGGGCTGCGCCGGCACCGCCGTGTGGCTGGCAACCCCCCATTTCAGCTGGCCACTGGCCGCTGGCGCCGTGCTGCTGGTGAGCTGGAGCTGGCGGCGCTAGACTGTGGCACCGCCACCGCGGCACATCGGATAATCCGTCGGCGCCCTGCCCGCAGGGTGCCGACATAAAGAAAGTGTAGACGCTATGTCAGATATACTCAGCCAGCTCCATCAGGTGCTTGAATCCCGCAAGGGCGCCGACCCGGACAGCTCCTACGTGGCCAGCCTGTATGCCAAGGGATTGAACAAGATCCTGGAAAAAGTGGGCGAGGAAGCGGTGGAAACCATTCTCGCCGCCCGCGACGCGGAAGTCAGCGGCAAAACCGATGCGCTGATCAGCGAAACCGCGGATTTGTGGTTCCATAGTCTGGTCATGTTGGCCAAACTGGGAGAACACCCCGACAAGGTACTGGCAGAACTGGAGCGCCGCTTCGGCCTGTCCGGCCATGACGAAAAAGCGGCGCGCGGCAGCAAGCACTGAACCGCCCTGACTATCAGCGCCTGACCTACTGGGACTTACTGGAGAGAGACCGCATGTTTTCCGGCATCAGCATTTGGCAGTTACTGATCCTTCTGGCCATCGTGGTCCTGTTGTTCGGCACCAAGAAACTGCGCAATATGGGCGGCGACCTGGGCGGGGCCGTAAAAGGCTTCAAGAACGCCATGAAAGACGGCGAAGAAGAGCAGGACCAGAAGCGTCTGGCCGACGACGAGAAAGAGGCTACCGAGCAGAAAACCGAAAAGGACAAGGAAAAAGATCAGGCCTGATCTGATTTCGGCTTTTCCTGTGTCCCGCTAAGAGGTTTCCATGTTCGATATCGGCTTTGCCGAACTCACCCTGATTTTCATCATTGGTCTGGTGGTACTTGGCCCCGAGCGTCTACCCACGGTGGCCCGCACTCTGGGCCAGTGGATCGGCCGTGCCCGTTCCACCTTCAATCATCTGAAAAACGAACTGGAACGCGAAGCGGTGACCCAGGATATGCGCGAACGCATGGAAAAACAGATGCGTGAGATGGGCCTGGATGAAGACAGCATTCGCGACGCCAAGGAAAGCCTGCTAAGCCCGGAACAGATTGCCAAGGCGAGAACGCCCCGCGACCCGCAAGCGGACTCCGCCGACGACAGCGAAAAAACCCAGGAACCACCGCGCCATGAATGACGCCAGCAACGATTCCGGCCAGCCACTGATTGCTCATCTGCTGGAACTGCGCAATCGCCTGCTCAAGGCCATGGCAGCTATCTTCATGGTGTTCCTGGGGCTGTTCTATTTCTCTCGAGAACTGTACACCCTGGTGGCCAAACCGCTGATGCAGGCCATGCCGGAAGGCACCAGCATGATCGCCACCGGCGTGGCCTCGCCGTTCCTGGCACCCTTCAAACTGACCCTGTATCTGAGCATCTTCGTGGCCATGCCCTTTATCCTGCATCAGGCCTGGGCGTTTGTGGCACCCGGCCTGTACCGGCACGAAAAGCGCCTGGCCATCCCGCTGCTGGGCAGCAGCGTGCTGCTGTTCTACGCCGGCGCTGCCTTTGCTTATTTCGTGGTATTCCCACTGATGTTCCAGTTCTTTACCGCCATTGCCCCGGAAGGGGTGGCGGTGACCACGGACATCAGCAGCTATCTGGATTTTGTGCTGGCCCTGTTCCTGGCGTTCGGGCTGGCCTTTGAGTTACCCATCGCCATCGTGCTGCTGGTCAGTACCGGGGCAACGACCGTGGAAAAACTGGCTGGCGCCCGCGCCTATGTGGTGGTGGGCTGCTTCGTGGTAGGCATGCTGCTGACACCACCGGACATCATCAGCCAGACCCTGCTGGCACTGCCCATGTGGTTCCTGTTCGAGGTCGGCCTGATGGCTGCCCGGTTGATACGTCGGGAAAAACAGAAGCAACAAGAAGCACCCGACCCGTAGGGGGTAGATTAGGCCGAAGGCCGTAATCCACCATAAGGCCTGAAGTTGCTCGATGTATCTGGTTTGCTGGATTACGCCTTCGGCTAATCCACCCTACGCTTGACACCGATCAGGCATCCGGCATCCATCAAAACCGGTAGCCATCATTGCCGCTTGGCGCCGAAGGGACCGGCAACGGCGCCAGACCCTCCAGGGAGTCCTCCTGGGCCGGCGGGGTTGGCGCCGGTGCCGCACAGCCATTGCCCTGCAGAAAATCTACAATCCGCTGCTGCACGGCAGGATCCCGGGTGCTTTCGATATGCCCGCCACGCAAGCGCTGGAACGTTTTCGGCTCGCCGGCAGCAGCAAACAACCGCTTGCCGTGGTCATAGGGAATAATCGGGTCGTCTTCACTGTGCATCACCAGCAATGGGGTCGGCGCCACCCCGGCAATCCGGGTTTCCGGGTCCTGGTCAGCGCCGGGCATGCCCGGTACCACCAGCCAGCGCAGCGGCCACAACAACCAGCTCCCTCTCATCACATCATTGGTGATGCCCCGGTAACTGGCAAAGGCCGCTTCCAGGACCACACAATCCGCAGCCCCCTGATTCGACTCATCCCCCAGCACCGTCGTTGCCATAGCGCCACCCAGACTCTGACCAAACACCGTCAGCGGGCCCTCGGCACTCTTGGCATTGCGTAACCAGTCCAGACCCAGCTGCACATCGTCGAACACCGCCGGCAGTGTCGGCTTGCCCTCGGACAACCCATAACCACGGTAGTCGAGCAGAAAAACGTTATACCCCTGCTCCGGCAGCCATTGCACGCTGGCCAGGTGGGTGCTGATGTTCTGGGCGTTGCCGTGGAGAAAATACACGGTGCCGCGCACATGCCCGTCCCCCGCAGCCGGCAGCCACCAGCCATGCAGGCGCAGACCGCGCGGATGGATCAGCACCACATCTTCGTAATTGAGCCCCTGGTTCTCCGGGTTTTGTACCCAGGGCTCCATGGGATAGAAAAACAGTTTGCTGCAGCCCGTCATCCATACGGACACAGCTGCCAGCAGAATCAGTCGAAGTACCATCGCCATTGCAGTTTGAACTCGTTATCGCCATCCCCGCGCCAGCCTTCCCGGCTCAGCGATGCCCGCAGCCCATGCTGACGGGCAAAAGCCCAGTGCACGGCGAGCTCAGAGGTATGTCGATAGGTATCGTTGGTGAAGTAATGCCCCACACTGCCCAGTTGCCACTGCCAGCGCCCACGCTGATAGAGCAGGCCCGCATCCAGCCCGGCCCCGGGGGTGAGGAAGCTATCGAAGTCGCTATTATTTTCCATTCGCAGGCTGGTTAACAGGTAGGGCTGCCAGTTACCCAGGGCCCAGCTGCCACCCGCGCCGCCCTGAACGTAGCGCACCAGTCTGCGGCGACCCGCCCAGGCTCTCTCCAGACCACCCTCCACATACCAGCTCAGCGGCTTGCTGAAGCGGTTACGCGGGGCCAGCGAGCGAATGCTCACCACGTCCAGTTCTTCCAATTCAGGATCGCCGGACTCCGTGCTGCGCAGCGTCAACCCCAACCCTTCAATCTGTGCCCCGCGCAGGAAACCGTAACTATTATCCAGCAGGTTGTGATACGTCAGCCGATAACTCAGCTCGCCGAAGTCCTGGTTCGTCTCACGCTGGCCACCGGCCAGGGCCAACATCTGGGTGCCATGGCCCGATTCCGGCGGCTCGGGGTTCTCTGTTTCCGGCACGTCCACCTTCGGCAGCCGGTTTATCTCCGACAGCAACGTGAAAGAATCCTTGGCGACCTCTGGGTCCCGTGCCCCCTTGCGATTGACCAGACGCAGATAACGGTAGGCAGTGGTCACCATTAGCGCCTGTTGTTCCGCCTCGGCCTGCTGAAACTCTGCCGATTCCAGCAAGCCGGGATCATCCGCCAGACGACGGGCCAACTGCTGCTGGTGAGGCGTCATCTGGCGGCGCAGGTTATCCAGCTCCACGGCCTTGGAGGGTCGATAATGGCGCTCTCGGATCAGGTCCCGGTCATCCAGGGCGCGGACCGTATTCACCGGTACTTCGGCAAACCGTAATTCCGTGAGCAGCTGCGAATCCGGGCGCGCCACTTCCACCAGCTCCAGCAGGCGGAAAGAGCAGTTTTCATCAAAAAAGTAGTAATCGAAATTGATGTCTTTCAGTTCCCACAGATGCTCGATCAGCCAGTCAATTTCCTGCTGATCCAGATCCAGGGTGTACTCCCACATGTCGCGATTTTCCATGTGGGAATATTCCTGAATTTTTTGCACATAGGGTACCAGCGCAAAGCGACCGGGGTAGCCGCCGGCCAGCCCGCGATAGATATAGAAAAAGGAATTATCAGCCTCGCTGGATACCGCCCCGAAATTCACCGCCCAGGACAACCACACCGCACTCTCTTCACCCTGGTCCAGGCGCAATAAGGTATGACCGAACATGGACGACGGGCTGTTCAGGTACGCAGCAGGAAAAACCAGTACTGCCCGGCTGGCCTGTACCGCAGAGCGCCATTCGGAATAGTCTTCGCAGTGGGCAAACGGTGCATCGTCCTGCCAGTTGAAATGATCGGCCAGGAAACGGTAACGGGCGGGGAAGCGGCAACGTTCAGGAGCTTCCGCCGGCTCAAGCGCAGCCACCGTTGCCCGCAATTCGGCAAGCACATCATCCTTGCCATTGTCAGCCAGAAAATAATTGTCGTCGTCGATATAACTACGCCCCCGATCACGCAGGGTAGCACCGGGATTCACATGCATGAGCGCCTGCCATCGTGACGAAGCGGCAAGATCAACCAATGAAGGAGAGGAATTCGCGGCCAACGCCGGGGCAATCCAGCACAGCAGCACACAAAACAATCCAGTGCGCATCCGGTATTATCCGTGATTGGGGCGGGAAAAATTCAGACCTGAATCCGTGATTTCAGATCAGACAAACAAAGCCCCGCCGTTGGGCGGGGCTCGCTGGTAAACGTGTAACCGTTTACGCCAGGTACTTGGACAGGCTCTGGTCCTGCTTCATTACCTCGGTGATGCTGGCCATGACTTCTTCGGCAGTTACATCCTGGTGCGGAAAGATAACAGCAAAGTTTTCATGCATGGCAGCATTGAAACGGGCACGGTCGCCAGCTTCGATGCCCATGGATACAGACAGAGCGGTCAGGGCTTCGCCTTCACCGGTTGCCATATCCTGAGCCACTTCTTCCATCACACCGGTCATGCCCAGCAGGCTCTGGCCGCTGTAGGTCAGGGAACCATTGGTATCACAACCATTGGTGCCGGTGGTCATACCAAAGGTGGCGTTGCCGGAGGTGCCGTTGACAATGGTCGCCAGCAGATGCATCGGCAGACCAGAGTTGCCTTCGAACAACAAGTTGCCCCAACCACAGCCCGGACCACCCGGTGCTACGGCCATGGCAGAAGTAGAAGCGCCAAGCAGAGTGGCAGCGATAAGCGTCTTTTTCATCCTGAGATACCTCCAAGTTTTTATAGGTCGTCCCTGGGGATACTTCACAGCACCAGGCTGTATTTCGCAACCCTGTTGCAGCGATGCTGCTCAGTGCTCTCCCCGTCACCCGTAATCAGGTAACAAACTTCATCATAAACAAGGCGAGGGCCTTTGCAATACAATTGCAAAATCGCTGTCACGAGCTCAAAAGAAATGTGACGGGCCCGTCATTGACGAGTTGAACCTGCATATCGGCACCAAACACACCACTGCCCACCGGAATATTCTGCTTCTCCAGTTCCCGCAAATAACATTCATACAACTGCTTCCCCAACCCCGGAGGGGCCGCCTTGCTGAAACTGGGCCGACGCCCCTTGCGGGTATCCGCCGCCAGAGTGAATTGGGATATGGCAAGAATTGCTCCATGAATATCACGCACATCCAGGTTCATCTTGTCATCGCTGTCGGCAAACACTCGGTAGCCCACCGTCCTCTCGGCCATACGCGCAACGGTAGCCTCATCGTCGTCGGCCTCAATGCCAACCAGCAACAGCAGGCCTTTGCCGATACGACCCACGCAATCGCCGGATACCGTCACCGATGCTTCACTGACACGCTGCAACAACACCTTCAATCGTCAATCCTCTTTTCCAGTCGCTTCACAGCGTCCACCAACGCATTGGCAATCGCCGGGTCAGAGGACGAATGACTGCCCCCTTCCACCCAGTGGAGTCGACTGCCTGGTAATACCTGATGCAGGGTAAGAGCCTGATCCGCCGGGCAGACGAAATCCCGGGTACCGTGAACAATTTCCACCGGCAAAGCCATGCCTGTACACGCCTCCAGCAACGGTGCAGCGAGAAAACCGTCATGAAGAAAATAATGGGTTTCCTGCATGGCCATGCATAACTCATCGTCACTGGCATCACCGGGCGGCAACACGGATGTTGACGCCAGAGTGGACTCCCAGTTACACCAGCTGCGAGCATGATAGCGGGCTTGATCTCCCTGCAACCCCTGATGATAGCGCTGCAGCAGACTCCCCTCACCAGGCGGTGCCTGTTGCTGTAATACCGTCCATGCCTCAGGAAACAGCCGCGCCGCACCCTCTGAAGTATAAAGCCAGTCCCGGTCCTGCTGCCGACAGAGGAAGACTCCCCGCAGCACCATACCGGCGACTCGCTTCGGATGTGCCGCCAGATAAGCCAGCGCCAGGGTGACGCCCCAGGAGCCACCGAACACGCGCCATCGCTCCACACCAAGGGCCTCGCGGAGAGATTCCAGGTCAGCAACCAGATGAGCGGTGGTATTGTCACGCGTCGACGCAAAAGGACGGCTTTGACCGCTACCTCGCTGGTCGAAGAGAATAATGCGAAAGTGCCGGGAGTCGAAAAAACGACGCATGAACGGCGAGCAACCGCCGCCGGGCCCACCGTGCAACACGACCACGGGCACGCCGTTCGGATTGCCGCTTTCTTCCACATAAAGCTGGTGCCCCTGACCCACCGGCACCAGAGACTGCCGATAACTGTCCGGCAAGGGAAATAACGCCATGAGAGCTGCACTTATCTGCAGAAAGACTTCAGCATACCTGCTGCTGGTTGCCCTGCAACTATTGATCGCGGGCTGCGCCAGAACGCCGCCGGAACAGGCTATTCTGAATGCTCTGGACAATCTTGAAGCTGCGATAGAGGCCGGTGACACCGGCACGGTGATGGAGGCACTCACTGACCCGGCAGAGATTCAGCGTGGTGGCCACTCCCTGCAGCGCACCGAAGTGCGGCGCCTGCTGATGGGGACCTTTCTTCGCTACCCGAAGCGCCAGCTGGCCATCACCCAGGTCAACATCGAGCTGGACCCTGTCACCCAACGCCACGCCCGCGTCACCTTCACCGCCTTCGCCTGGGGCGGCCAAAGCGCCATGCCCGACAACGCCGACAGCTACCGGGTGGTGAGCGACTGGCGCGAAGACGGCGAGTGGAAGATTGAAGGGCTGACAGCGAACGGACTTCGAGAGTGAACAGTGAACAGTGAACAGTGAACAGTTCGCGATTGTGACTCTGTGATTTACCAACGCAAGAGGCCGCGCCCAGAGTATGGACGCGGCCTCTTGCGTTGCAGAACCTGGAATCCAGTCCCGCGAACTGTTAACTATTCACTATTAACTGTTCACTGCTTTATCAATCCTCATCGCCACCACTCAACTCCCCTTCCATGTCCAGCTCCTTGATCTTGCGGGTGAGGGTATTGCGCCCCCAGCCAAGCAGAGCAGCAGCGTCGCGTTTGCGGCCACCGGTGTGCTGCAGGGCCACTTCGATCATGGTGCGCTCAAAGCCGGGAACGGCCTGCTCAAGGATGCTTCGCTCACCCTGTGACAAGGCCCGGTCGGCCCAGTTGCGCAGAGACTTGAGCCAGTCGCCGGTCACATCGGCGCCCTTGGCGGCACCGGCTTCTTTCAGTTCCGGGGGCAGATCATCCACCAGCACTTCGCGACCGGACGCCATCACCGTCAGCCAGCGACAGGTATTTTCCAGCTGCCGCACGTTACCCGGCCAGCCCTGGGCGGCCAGGTATTTTTCCGTGTCCTTGTGCAGCACCTTGGGCTCCACGCCCAGCTCATTACCCGCCCGCTGCAGGAAGTAGTTGGCCAACCGGGGAATGTCTTCACGGCGTTCGGCCAAGCGAGGGATATGGATACGAATGACGTTGAGGCGGTGGAACAGATCCTCACGGAAATCACCATCCTTTACCAACCGCTCCAGATCCTGGTGGGTGGCAGCAATAATGCGCACATCCACATGGATCGGGGTAGTACCACCCACCCGGTAAAACTCGCTCTCCTGGAGAACCCGCAGCAGACGCGTCTGCGCTTCCAGCGGCATGTCACCGATTTCATCGAGAAACAGGGTGCCGCCATTGGCCTGCTCGAAACGGCCCACGCGCTGATTGTTGGCACCGGTGAAGGCCCCTTTTTCATGGCCGAACAGCTCGGATTCAATCAGGTCCTTGGGAATCGCCGCCATATTCAGGGCCACGAAATTCTTTTCCCGACGCATGGAATGGCTGTGCAGGGCCCGCGCCACCAGCTCCTTACCGGTACCGGACTGGCCATTGATCAATACGGTGACGTTGGAATGGCTGAGCCGGCCAATGGCGCGAAACACCTCCTGCATGGCCGGCGCTTCACCGATAATTTCCGTGGATTCTTCCTCCACCGCCGCCGGCTGTTCGCCGCGGGATTCTTCCCGGTGCTTGATGGCGCGGCGCACCAGGGCTACCGCCTCATCCACATCAAACGGTTTGGGCAGGTACTCAAAGGCTCCGCCCTGATAGGAGGCCACCGCCGAATCCAGATCAGAATGGGCGGTCATGATGATCACCGGCAGGTCCGGGTTCTTGCGCTGGAGGATCTTCAGCATACGCAGGCCATCGGTGCCCGGCATGCGCACATCACTGATCAGCACCTCCGGCTCCTGACCACCCTCCTCCAGAGTATTCAGTGCCTCATCACCATCCTCGAAGCAGGTCACCGCGTAACCTTCCTGGCTCAGTGCCTTTTCCAATACCCAGCGAATGGAACGGTCATCGTCGACTACCCATACGGTTACGCTCATGACCGGCCTCTCCCTGGGATTTCACTGTTGTCGTTGCTCACGGCTGCATAGGCGCTCATGGCTGTTCGCTCTCCGTTACTTCCGGCTGCTCCATTGGCAGCAAAATGCTGAATACGGTGTTGCCCGGTGCGCTGTCGCACTCAATCAGCCCCTGGTGCTGGCTGATGATGGACTGGGCAATGGACAATCCCAGCCCGGTACCACTGGCCCGGCCACTGACCATGGGATAGAACAGGGTTTCCTGCACATCCGGGGCAATGCCCGGGCCGTTGTCGATAATATCCACCCGCAGCACCAGACGGTGGCGCAGGGAGCCGATGGTGAACTGCCGCAACACCCGGGTGCGCATGATGATGCGGGCATTCTCGGTATGCGACTCCAGCAAGGCTTGTGTAGCGTTACGGATAATATTGAGCAGCACCTGGATCATCTGATCCCGGTCGGCGATCACATCCGGCAAACTGATATCGTAATCCCGCCAGATGGACACACCCTGGGGATGCTCCGCCAGCAACAACTGGCGCACATGCTCCAGGCACTCATGAATATTCACCGCCTTGAATTCCGGCGGTTTGCGCGGCCCCAACATACGATCCGCCACCGTGCGTAACCGGTCCGCCTCATCAATGATGACCTTGGTGTACTCGGTCAGATCCGGGGTCGGCAGCGCTCTCTCCAGCAACTGTGCAGCACCGCGGATGCCGCCCAGCGGATTCTTGATCTCGTGTGCCACACCGCGCACCAGCGCCCGGGTGGCCTGATGGGCATGAATCAGCGCCTCTTCCCGGGTAATGCGCAACAGCCGATCCAGTGGCTGCATCTCCATCAACAGGCATAGCGTCTGGCCAGGCTCATTGATCGGGCTGACCGAATAATCCACCGTTATTTCATAGCCGGGGGACACCGCCAGACGGGCCTCCCGACGGGTAAAGGGGTGCTCATCGCGAATGCACTGGCGCAGGGCAGCACGGGCTTCCTCGTCATCAAAGAAATAGTCCGGCAACGGCTGACCCATGGCACGGCTGGCACTGGTCGCAAGCAGCATCTCCGCCGCCGGATTCAGGTAGCGGACCTGCAGATTGTCATCAAGCATGATCACTGCGGTACGCAGGTGATCGAGTAAACGTTTGTGCAAGGTGACACCACCCATCAACTGTTGGCCCATAACAGGGCATAAGCAATTATCAGGCCACTTGGACTAACGCCCACAATGCGTGCCTACAGGCACTAAAACCTGACAGGACTCAGGGCCTGTAGTGAGTTTAGGGAATTACAAGGCAGGATTGCACCGAAATGGTGCTTTAAGGGCGAGCAGAATAGGGGCGCAGCGGCTGGACAGGGCGCTGGGATGTGCCCGGCTGTATTGTGGCATCCCCCCCATTCGAGGGCTGCTGCTGTCGCTTGATATCCCCCACCGTTGTTCTGTGGATATAGAACTCAACCACTTCAGATTCGATCAGGACCTCACCTTCGGCATTCAAAATCCGAGCCTGAAGTTGATGCGCACCTCGCTCTGGCCGATCCAGTGACGTGCCTTCAAGGACGCGGCCATTATGCGTCAACTCCAGCTGATCGCCTGGTTGCAGCTGTGGCTTGATGACTACTTCAATGGGTATCGACTCCACCGGGTTACGGATAGTCGCCCCCTGCTGAGGACTAGAGACCGCCAGACCGGCGTACTCCTGCCGGGAAACCACCGGAGGCAAGCTTTTCTGTGACTCACTGTCGACCGGACGCACTTTCTTTTTCGCACCCTCTACAGTGTTCACACTACGGATATCAACAGGCTCCGCACCTGGCGACACAGGCTTATCCGTAAACTGCACCGAACCATCCGGCATTGTCTGCTTGTAAATTCTGGATTGCGCGGCGGAAGCACCCTCTTCATCGACAATTCCGTCTTCAGCCTGTAGCACAACCGCCATAAGCAGCACGGTAATACCCATTATCAACCTGAGCATCTAGACACCTCCTTCTTTCTTCCGATTCTGAACAGCCTCTAGGGAGATGAAAAGGGCAAAATGCACAAAACGCCAAACGCTTTACCGCCTTTCTCCAGACAAAAAAAGCCCCCGACTAGCGGGGGCCTTCTTTCTGCGAGCTTTCCCGGGGGGGGAAATTAGCAGGAGTAGTACATATCGAACTCGACCGGGTGCGGGGTCATGTTGAGACGCTCAACTTCACCACGCTTCAGGGCGATGTAGCCTTCCAGCATGTCCTTGGAGAACACGTCGCCTTCGGTCAGGAAGTCCATATCGGCTTCCAGGCAATCCAGCGCCATGGTCAGGGTATGCGCCACGGTCGGGATGTCCTTGGCTTCTTCTGCCGGCAGATCGTACAGATCCTTATCCATGGCATCGCCAGGGTGCATCTTGTTCTTGATGCCGTCCAGGCCAGCCATCAGCAGGGACGCGAAACACAGGTACGGGTTCGCAGACGGATCAGGGAAGCGCGCTTCGATACGACGTGCCTTGGCGCTGTTCACAAACGGAATCCGGATGGAAGCAGAACGGTTGCGGGCAGAGTAGGCCAGCATTACCGGCGCTTCGAAGCCGGGCACCAGACGCTTGTAGGCGTTGGTGGACGCATTGGTGAAGGCGTTCAGGGCGCGGGCGTGCTTGATGATGCCGCCGATGAAGTACAGCGCTTCGTCGGACAGGCCTGCATAGCCGTCACCAGCGAACAGGTTTTTGCCATCTTTACCCAGAGACACGTGAACGTGCATACCGGAACCGTTATCACCGATCAGCGGCTTGGGCATGAAGGTGGCGGTTTTGCCGTAGGCGTGAGCCACGTTGTGCACGCAGTACTTGAGAATCTGTACTTCGTCCGCCTTGGCAGTCAGAGTGTTGGCGCCAACGCCGATTTCACACTGGCCAGCGGTACCCACTTCGTGGTGATGTACTTCGATCTGCAGACCCATCTGCTCCATGGCGGAACACATGGCGCCACGCAGGTCGTGCAGGCTATCTACCGGCGGAACCGGGAAGTAGCCGCCTTTAACGCCCGGACGGTGACCGATGTTGCCGCCTTCGAAGTCTTCGTGGGATACCCACGCCGCTTCTTCGGAATGAATGTTGTACATGGAACCCTGCATGTCGGATTTCCACTGTACGGAATCAAATACGAAGAACTCCGGCTCGGGCCCAAACAGCGCGGTGTCAGCAATACCGGTAGATTTCAGGTATTCCTCGGCACGACGAGCCACGGAGCGCGGATCACGCTCATAACCCTGCATGGTGGACGGCTCGAGAATGTCGCAACGCAGATTAACGGTCGCCACATCAGTGAACGGGTCCAGTACGGCAGAGGCGTCGTCCGGCATCATGACCATGTCGGACTCGTTGATGCCTTTCCAGCCAGCGATGGAAGAGCCATCGAACATTTTGCCGTCCTGGAAGAAATCTTCGTCGATTTCACCCACGGGGAGGGTTACGTGCTGCTCCTTACCACGGCTATCGGTGAAGCGCAGGTCCACCCATTTCACATCATTTTCTTTAATCAGCTTGAGGGTCTTTTCAGACATTGTCGTGCGTCCTCCTAAGGAACAGCGGGTTTGTCTCTGGCTCATCGCCCCACCCCGCATCAGGGCAGAACAGAGAGCCGGTATTCTCGGCCACCAGGCCTGCTTTGCCAATAGGGAGGCAAGTTCCATGCCAGCCCTTTTTTAGCGCATTTGACGCCAAAATACAGAATCAGGGGAAAGATAGCATCTCATGATGCATTATTGTGGTGCATTGCACCATTGGTGAGCACTAAAACAGTGCACCATTGTCTTCGCCTACCCGTAGGACCACAAACACCTCGTTGTCCGCCTCGCCGATTTCCAGCACCTCATGGCCATTGATCCGGCACCAGGCAGGGATATCGCTCAACGCACCGGGGTCAGTACATACCACCCGCAGGCAATCACCGGTGGACAGGGTGCGCACCTTGTTCTGTGTCTTGATCACCGGCATGGGGCACAACATGCGGCGCACATCCAGTTCGTGAAGGGCTTCGTTCATCAAGGCATCCTTGGGTTCTAGCTTCTAGCTTCTAGCTTCTAGCTTCTAGCTTCTAGCTTCTCAAGATGGTGCCGCGCCCCAAACAAAGCACAACCCCAGCAGCGCTTTTTTTGTTTTCCTCGCAGCTAGCAGCTCATAGCTGCCTTTACCCCACATTCCAGGCCAGCGGCACCGCATCCGGCTGCAAAGGCTCCACGGTGACCTGGCGCGCCACGCCATCCGGACCACGCACTTCCAGGGTAACCTCATCCGCGGAGCGCCCCTTGGAATAACGGGCCACAATCGCCGCCGCCTGCTGCATTTCCTCATCATTCTGGAAATTGCCATCCACCAGGGCCAAGGGCCCCGGGCAGCTCACCGTAGTGATGCTGGTAAACTGGTAGCGATACCCTTCCAGGAAACGGTTCTCACCTTCCTCTCGGCTGATGATCAGCTTGAAGTGGGGCTGCGGACGTATATGGCGCCCCACTTTTAACAGCATGATGTCATCCAGCTCGTAGCGGCGCTCGTTGCGAGCCTTCCACAGATCCGCCAGCTTGTTGGAGTAGGATTCATCGGTGAGAAAGCAGCAGCCACCAGCGGGCTGGGCAAAGTCATCCAGGCCAAACTTCTTGGCCAGAGCCATTTGCGGCTTGCGGCTGCGGCCGGAAAAATCATGCAGGGAGTCCCGGTCCACCCAGCCCTCGCGTTCTGGCAGAGTGGCGGGCAGATTCCGGGCACACAATGGCCGTAACAGCAGATCGTCGGCACCGGATTCCTGACTGATAATCGGCATGGTTTCCTTGCGCTGGCTCTTGGGACGCTGCCCAATCACTTCACCAGTGACAATGAAATCAAAGCCACGATCACCCGCAAACTCCCGGGCCTTGTTGATCATCAGAGTCGCCTGGTTAACCATGAAAATCTTGCAGTCCAGACAGGGGTTCAGGTTGGCCCCATAACCATGCTTCGGGTTGAGCACCACATCCTTGTACTCCTCAGAGATATCAACGATGTGCATCTTGATGCCCAGCTGCTCGGCCACCCACAGGGCGTTATTGCGTTTTTCCTTATCCTTGTCCTTCTTGCGGATGGCGTGGGTATGGCCTTCCACACAGAAACCGGTAAAGAAATTGACGCCTTCCACCTCGATCCCCTGCTCCTGCATCACCTTCACTGCCAGCATGGAGTCCAGTCCGCCAGACACCAGTGCGATAGCGCGGCGCTTAATCGGTTGGGTTGACTCAGTTACAGAAGACGTCATGTGAACAAACCTGCTGCCTTAGATCGGCGCTCAAAAAATGGGCGGCATAGTATAGCAACCACGCCCTCATGACGCACCCTTCACGCCGCCCCGGCTGTCACCTGAGGGTCATATCGCCGGGCCAGACTCGGAGTTCCTGATTCACCCACGGGACCCCATGCGATTTCGCCTGCTGCTCCGCCTATTAACCTTGCTAATCGCCGCCGCCTGTCTGGGCTGGTGGTGGCATACTCCCCATGGCCCATGGCTGATGCACAAGGAGCCCCTGGCCGGGCAGCGCCTGTGCGTGATCGGCGACGGCGGCTGGGGCAATGCCCCTTCCCTGGCTGTGGGCCAGGCATTGGTGATACTTGAATGCGATCAGGTACGTTATCTCGGTGATTTGGTCTACCCGGACGGCATCACCGGCCCGGACGACCCGCTACTGGAAAGTCGTTTTTTCGCGCCGCTTGGCCCGGCCCTGGATGCCGGCATTCCGGTTTATCTAGTGCTGGGCAACCACGACTGGAAGCAAAATGCAGAAGCCTGGCTGGAGGTGGCGCGGCACCACCCGCTGATCCACTTCCCCCACTACTACTATTTCGAGCAGTGGCCGGACGCCTGTGCATTCAGCCTGGAAACCACCTGGTTCGAGAAATGGTATTACTTTCGACGTCAGGGAGCCTGGCTGACACAGGCCATGGAGACCGCTCAACACCGACAATGTGGCTTCAGCCTGGCCTTTGCCCACCATCCCATGGTCAGTTCCGGCTCCCACGGCAACGCGGGGGAAATGATTCAGCTGCACCTTCGCAGCAAGCTGATCGGCCGACTGGATCTGCTACTGGGCGGCCACGATCATATTCTTTCCGACGAGGGGGCATACCAGGGCACCCGGCAACTGATCTCCGGCTCCGCCAGCATCAACAATGACCTGGGCCAGCCCAGCGACAATCAACGCTTCACCCGTGCCACCCATGGCCTGCTGACCCTGGATATCCACGACGACGGCAACAGTCTGCGCGCCGACTACCGCTTCTACAGTGTGCTGGGAAATCCCGACGACCCGCTGATCTCGCTGCTATGGGAGGGAGATCAACGCGGTCAGGGAATCAGGGAGTAACGGCGGGATCAGGTTCGCTAACCGGCACCGGCCCGGCCACGGCGAAATGCTTTTTGGAAAAAGCGATACGTTCCGCCACCGGGCGGCGGGTATTGCCGAGGCTGTCCAGGTGGTCCTCAATAATACTGCAGCGACGCAGCAGACCATCATCCATGGCAATCTGGATGTTAAGCCCCGGGCGGGCATTCAGCTCCAGCATCATCGGCCCGAATTCACGGTCCATCACCAGATCCACCCCCAGATAGCCCAGACCGGTCAGGTCATAACAGCGGGCGGCAAGCTCCAGACACTCTTCCCAGTCCGGCACGGTCAGCCCCGCCACCGCATTGGCGGTGTCCGGATGACGCTCGATTCTCTGGTTGTGCCAGGTACCACCCAGGGTCACACCGCTGGACAAATCCAGCCCCACGCCAATGGCCCCCTGGTGCAGGTTGGCCTTGCCCTGTGACTGGCGGGTAGGCAGGCGCAGCATGGCCGCCACCGGGTAACCCTGCAGCACGATGATGCGGATATCCGGCACACCCTCGAAACTGATGCGATTAAACAGCTCTGTGGAACGCACCCGGTACTCGATCAGGGCCTGATCACGGTGCCCGCCCAGGGAATAAATACCGGAAATGATGCCGGAAATATGGTGTTCCAGCTCTTCCGTAGTAACGATGCGCCCGGAGGCGGAGCGGAAATAATCCTCAAAGCGGTCGGCAATCACCATGATTCCATCACCGCCGGCACCCTGAGCCGGTTTGATAACAAAATCCCGATGCGTTTCCACCACCCGATGCAGGGTACTGATGCCTTGCTCGGTAGCAATGGCCCCATACAGTTCCGGCACCCGAATACCTGCATCCAGCGCCAACTGTTTGGTCTGCAATTTGTCGTCCACCAGCGGGTACAGACTGCGCTTGTTATAACGGAGAATGTAATCGCCGTTGCGCTGGTTAATACCCATTACGCCACGGGCACGCAGGGCCTTGCGGGTCTTTGACCACAACATGTCAGCGCTCCACCATGGCCCGGAAACGCATCAGCTCGGTGAGACGGTAGCCACGGTAATGCCCCATCAACACCATCACTGCGGCCATGCACAACAGCACACCCGGGAAGGTGAACACGAAATAGACCAGCGGCGACCATACCATCAACAGATGACACAGCACTGCGGCCACCAGGGTCCCCAGCCCCACCTTCAGGGACTGGGTTCCACCGCGCTCTTCCCAGACAATGGAAACCCGCTCGATCACCATGGTCAGAATCACCATGGGGAACAACGCCACCGACAGTCCCGACGACACGCCCAGCTTATAGCCCAGCAGGCTAATGACCGCCATCAGGATCACCACGAAGGTGAGCACAATGGACAGGCGTGCCAACAGCTGCAGCTTCAAATGCTCGAGATAGGAACGCACCGACAGGCCAATGGCGGTGATAAAAGTAAACAGCAGCACCCCCCAGATCACCTGGGTTTCCCGGAACGCCAGGGCAATCAGCACAGGGGTAAAGGTACCCAGGGTTTCCATGCCCACCAGGGAACGGATCAGCAGCACCAGCAGTACGCCCACCGGAATCATCATCAGAATACGGAATAGCTGCTGGGAGGGCAGTGGCAACTCGTACAGGGAGAAATCGATAAAGCTGCTGGCATCCTGCAGCCGCAGGGAACGCGCCAGTTGCAGGGCACTCATTTCATTACGGTGCACACTCAGCGTCATGTTCGTCGAGCGCCCACCTTCGATATTCAGCAACGACTCGCTGCCGCTCCACCACACCAACCGGTCATCCGGCAAACCCTGTTGGCCATCGAGCGGATTGAAGTACAGCCAGCGCTTTCCGTTATAGGTCCGCAACCACAGCTCGGGCTGCTGCTCCTGGCTTTCCACCAGTCGCAAGGTATGGACAGGCTCGGCAGGGATATGCGACATGGCCAGCAGCAGATCCACCACCTGGGCCCGGTTCTCCGGACTCACATCACCGCCGAGCAACAACTGGACATTGTCGTTTTCCAGTTCGTTCACCCGCTTGATGGTCTCGCCGATAAAGGTTTCCACATCAGCAGAATGCTGGCGGATCGGCTGCAACAGGGCCTCGGCGGCCAGTTTTTCCGCCCCGTCCAGCACCGGCGCCGGCCGGAACTGGGGACCCGGCTCATTCTCCCGGGTTTCCGCAAAACGAGGGGTGAGCATCAGCCGATAGTAAAGATATTGATTGCCTTCGGCACGACGGGCAGACCAGGTGACCTGCCGATTGCCTTTCTCCACATTGACGTTCACGCCATAGTTATTGGATATAAAGCTTTCGTTGAGGGTGGTGTAGCCTGCTCCCTGGGGCGGCACAAACATGCGCACCTTGATCGGTTTGTTGGCCCTGGCAGTAAAGCTGACCTGCGCATCGACCACCCACACCGGATCTTTCTCGTCCTGAGTCAGTGGCACCTTCTGCACCAGCAACTGGTAAGCGACACTGCCGCCGCCCAGCAGCAAAAGAAACACGGCCAAAATCCGTGCCTGTAGTTTGACAGACCCCATGTTAATGCGCTCCGGCAGCCTCCATCATCAGTTCATCCTCCTGATCCTCCCGGCAGCGTGGCGTGCCCACAGACATGGACAGCGACGGATCTACCAGGGCTCCCAGACTCATCAGGGCATCCGCACCGATCAGTAGCGGGTAACGAAACTCGCTCCGGTCTGTCAGATTGACATCTATCTTCTGCTGACGACCGCCCATGCATATCGTCAACGTCACCATTGGCCGGCGACTGAAATCCCGCTCGCCGTCCTGAACACTCTCTGCCCGGCGTTTTATCCGCACATGCCCGGTCAGTGGCAATTCCACGTCATCCCACTCACGCTGCTGGATGCCCCACTCTTCGCGGTCATCCCTGTCGATGGCTATATCAAACTCAACCATTTTCACCCCGTCACGCTCAAAGGTCTTTATGTAACGGGCGCTCAGGGAGGCGGAATCCGCTCCGGTGTCCAGCTTGGCCGGCACAGTAATGCCCAGCTCACCGATATGCACACTTTCGTGCAAACCATAGATTCTCTTGTTGACTGGCACCTCGGACAGGGCCGCGGCAGGCACCAGCGCCCCTATCAGCACCAAGGGGAGTCGCATCATAACAACCTGATTATAAAAGCGTTATTGCCGAATTTTCGGTCCCGGCAACAGGGAAAGACGGTGGATCTGACCCTTCCCCGGGAAAATGGTTGCGCCATTCTAGGCGATCCGCCGCCGACTCGCAGGAACAACTGTGAATTTTTGAATCTTTTCACATTCGTAAATGTTAAGCGAAAGCCTGACCGACGGGCTATCACCTGTCGCCAGCGCTGGTATAATGCGCGCCCCCGCGAGATGCAAGGGCTTCATTCAGGCCCGCCATGTGGTGGCCGCGTACGACTGGAGACAAGGCCCTGACCGCATTTCGCCCATTTCTTAACGGAGCTACATCTGTGATTGAACGTCTGCGCAATATCGCCATCATCGCCCACGTTGACCACGGCAAGACCACCCTGGTGGATAAGCTGTTGCAACAATCTGGCACCCTGGGAGATCGCGCTGGCGATATTGAGCGGGTAATGGACTCCAACGACCTGGAGAAGGAACGGGGCATCACCATCCTCTCCAAGAACACCGCCATCCAGTGGAATGAATACCGCATCAACATCGTCGACACCCCCGGCCACGCCGACTTCGGTGGCGAAGTAGAGCGGGTCATGTCCATGGTGGATTGCGTACTGCTGCTGGTCGACGCGGTAGACGGCCCCATGCCGCAAACCCGCTTCGTGACCCAGAAAGCCTTTGCCGCCGGCCTCAAGCCGATCGTGGTAATCAACAAGATCGACCGTCCTGGCGCCCGCCCGGACTGGGTAATGGACCAGGTGTTCGACCTGTTCGACAACCTGGGCGCTACCGACGAACAGCTGGACTTCCCGGTGATCTATGCCTCTGCCCTGAACGGCATTGCCGGCCTGGAAGCGGACAACATGGCCGACGATATGACCCCGCTGCTGCAGACCATCGTCGACAAGGTGGACTACCCGAACGTGGACGCGAACGGCCCCTTCCAGATGCAGATCTCTTCCCTGGACTACAACAGCTACCTGGGCATCGTCGGCATCGGCCGGGTCAAACGCGGCAACATCAAGGCCAACAGCCCGGTGAAGGTCATCGGCGCCGATGGCAAGGTGCGCAATGGCAAGATCCTCACCATCATGGGCTATCACGGCCTGGAGCGTGTCGACGCCCCCACCGCCTCCGCCGGCGAAATCGTCTGCATCACCGGCCTGGATCCGCTGAACATTTCCGACACCCTGTGTGATCCGGCCAACGTGGAAGCCCTGCCGCCGTTGAGCGTGGACGAGCCCACCGTAAGCATGTTCTTCCACGTGAACACCTCACCGTTCGCCGGCCAGGACGGCAAGTTTGTCACCAGCCGCCAGATCCGCGAGCGCCTGGAAGCCGAACTCAAGCACAACGTGGCACTGCGCGTGGAAGAAACCGGCAGCGCCGACCAGTTCCGCGTCTCCGGCCGTGGCGAGCTGCACCTGTCGGTGCTGATTGAGAACATGCGCCGCGAAGGCTTCGAGCTGGCCGTGGGTCGGCCACAGGTGATCATCCGCGAAGAAGATGGCGCCAAGCAGGAACCCTACGAAACCGTGATCGCCGATGTGGAAGAACAGCACCAGGGCGCCATCATGGAACATCTGGGCCTGCGCAAAGCCGAGATGACCAACATGGAACCGGATGGCAAGGGCCGGGTTCGCCTGGAATTCCTGGTACCCAGCCGCGGGCTGATCGGCTTCCGCAGCCAGTTCCTGACACTGACCTCCGGCACCGGCATCCTCAACAGCACCTTCAGCCACTATGGCGAGTACAAGCCCGGCGACATGGCCAACCGCATCAACGGTGTGCTGGTATCCATGGTCAAAGGCAAGGTGCTGGGCTTCGCCCTGTTCAACCTGCAGGAGCGCGGCCGCATGTTGATCGACCCGAACGTGGATGTATACGAAGGCCAGATCATCGGCATTCACAGCCGCGGCAACGACCTGGTGGTCAACCCCACCAAGGGCAAGCAGCTCACCAACATGCGCGCCTCCGGCACCGATGAAAACATCGTCCTGACTCCGCCGATCCGTTTCAGCCTGGAGCAGGCGCTGGACTTCATCGAAGATGACGAACTGGTGGAAGTGACCCCGAACTGCCTGCGCATTCGCAAAAAGCTGCTTACCGAAACCGAGCGCAAGCGCGCCGGACGGTAAACACAATATTGGTCGCGGGGGTGAAATACGCAAAGCGAATTCCACCCTCTGCGCCAACGCTGAACACAAAAAAGCCGGGCATTGCCCGGCTTTTTTGTATCAACCCTTTTTCAGCGCAGCAGCACCAACATCACCACCGCACCAATGACCATTCCCAGCAATAAACCACGGGTAAAAGAACGCTGGGCACCCGGGCGAACCGATTGCCCGATGTCTGCCGGCTGACTGGCCTCAAACTCGGCGATCACCTCACGGGCTCGCGACTCATCGCTTTCCGCCACCCACACCGATGCCAGGCCCGCCGCGGGCAACTCCCCGACAGCCCCCTGCAACATGTCGCCCTGTACCTGTGCCATGATGCCGACCTGATCCAGCAAGTCCGCCAGCATATGCGCCTCAATACCATCGCGGGCATGAAAAACACATTTCACGGCAGCGTCCTCTCATGCATCAAGGATTGACCGCTTCCTTGCTCACCACCTCAAGCAGGGTGTAACGCAAGCTGCTGCCATCCGCTGGCGGTGACACTACTTCCTCTATTTTCACCCGCAGCGTGTAGCGGTGACCGGGCTCGAACTCGAAACCGTCAATGTGATTATAGAAAAGCTGGAAGTTGGCCTCGTCATCACTGCGCACCCTCAGGCAATCCATCGGCCCCGCACCGATACAGGCAGAGGTATAAGGAGCAACATGCAGAATCTCGCCGGGCTTGTCTTTCTTTTCACCACAAGCAACCAGTAAAAACAGCACCGCAAACAGCGTGTGTTTCAGTATCATGGTACCAGCCTTGTTATTTTTCCCTGATAGATAACAAGCAGTACCATGCGCAGCCCACCAAGGCAAAACACAAATGCTTCATATCGCACTGTTCGAACCGGAAATCCCCCCCAATACCGGCAATATCATTCGCCTGGCCGCCAACACCGGGGCTCGCCTGCACCTGATCGAGCCGCTGGGGTTTTCCCTGGAAGAAAAGAAACTGCGGAGGGCGGGGCTGGATTACAACGAACTGGCCCACCTCACCGTGCATGCGGATTTTGCGGCTTTTCTGGACGTAATGGCGGGCCGACGCCTGTTTGCGCTGACCACCCGGGCCAGCCAGCCACACAGTAAGGCGGTTTTCGCAGACGAGGATGTGCTGTTATTTGGCCCGGAAACCCGCGGCCTGCCCACCGACATTCTCGACAGCCTGCCACCC
This sequence comes from Alcanivorax sp., assembly GCF_051117345.1. Lineage (GTDB taxonomy): Bacteria > Pseudomonadota > Gammaproteobacteria > Pseudomonadales > Alcanivoracaceae > Alcanivorax. Next base: position 2,462 of record NZ_JBNPEC010000076.1, on the reverse strand, counting down.
ACACAAAAACTGCGCCTGCCCATGGTAGCTGACAGCCGCAGTCTCAATCTTGCCAATGCGGTGTCGGTGACGCTGTATGAGGCATGGCGGCAGTTGGACTACCTAGGAGCAAGTGAACAGTGAACAGTTAATAGTTAACAGCGCCGTGATACGGCTTTATCGGCTCTTGAACGTAAGAGGCCGCGCCCATAGGTTGGGCGCGGCCTCTTGCGTTCAAAACCGGCGCCAGTGCCGGTCCGCGAACTGTTAACTATTCACTATAACTGTTCACTGAATTTACTGAACCGTCTCACCCTCAGCTTCTGCCTGCGCTTTCGCCTGTTGCTGGCGTTGCTGCTGGTACAAGGCATCGAAGTTGATCGGTTGCAGCACCATCTGCGGGAAGGAACCCTTGGCGACCAGATCCGAGACCACTTCGCGCACGTAGGGGAACAGCAGGTTCGGGCAATAGGCGCCCAGCAACTGGGCCCGCTCTTCGCCCTCCACACCTTTCACGGTGAAGATACCGGCCTGTTTCACTTCTGCCAGATAGAAGGTTTTCTCTTCCTTCTCGTCCTTGGCCGTCACCGTGACGGTCAGCTCCACTTCGAATTCATCGGTCTCGCCAATGCGACGGGCACCATTATTCAGCTGTACATTGACCTTGGGCTTCCACTCTTCCAGAAACACCTCCGGGGCACCGGGGCACTCGAAAGACGCATCTTTCAGATAAATACGCTGCAGCTGGAAAACCTGTTGTTGTTCGGCCATGGTTTTTCTCCTGTTACCTTGTTCCCGACTCCCCCGAATTGGCGCCGAGCAGCGAATCCAGCTCCCCTGCGCGCTCCAGAGCATAAAGTTCATCACAACCGCCGATGGGGCGATCATCAATAAAGATCTGTGGCACCGTACGGGCCCCGCCGCGCTGCATCATCACTGCACGCTGATCAGGCTCTCGATCCACATCCGTGTCGTGGTACGACACGTTCTTGCTGTTCAGCAACTGCTTGGCGCGAACGCAAAAAGGGCACCAACCTGTGGTATAAAGCTCCACTTTGGCCATATTCACCTCCCGCCTAGTCTTTAACCACAGGCAGGGAAGCCCCGCGCCAGGCGTTGAGTCCGCCCTGGATGCGATACAGCTCGTCAAAGCCCTTACCACGCAGCTGACGACCGAGATGTGAGGCCTTGGCGCCCATATCACAAGTCAGAATAATGGGTTTGTCCTTGTATTTTTCCAGTTCTGCAATACGCTCAAGGGCCTGGCTGGCAGGGATATTGATGCTGCCGGCAATATGCCCGGCACGAAACTCATCGCTATCGCGCAGGTCAACAATCACCGCATCCTTCTGGTTGACCAGATTGGTGGCCAGCTGAGGACTCAGAGCCTTGCCACCGCGGCGGGACTCAAGCACAAAGAAAACAGCCCACAGCAGAAAAAAGGCGGACACCAGAAGGTAATGGTTACTGGCAAATTCAAGCAATTGGCTCATTGGAACCCCGAATCAGTGGCAATGGCCGACGCTGTGCAGATAATTGGACAGCCCCGCGCCGATGGAAAATCGGCGCCAAGTATACACACCCGCAAGGGGGTAAGGTAAAACCATGCGCCCCGGAATACTGCTGTTATTACTCCTGCCCACCCTGGCCTGGGGCGAGAATGCACCGTCAAAGGCCCAACTGGAGCAGCTCAAGGACCGCATCGGCGAACTCAGCGCCGCCCAGAACCGGGAACTGCGCGAGCGGGATTCGGTTCAGGCGGATCTGCGCGAAGCCGAGCTGCGCATCAGTCGCCTGTCCCGGGAACAACGCAATCTGGAACAGAAGGCCGGCGAAGCTCGCCAGCGACTGGCCAAACTGGAAAAGGAACAAGCGCAACTGGCCCGAGAAAAGCAGACTCAGCTGGATTGGTTGGCAAAAGCTGTGCGGGCCAGCTATCAGGCCGGCCGCCAGGAGCGCATCAAGCTGCTGCTGAACCAGGAGCAGCCGGACCAGATTGCCCGCCTGCTGCGCTACCAGGAATACTACCAGCGCGCCCGCAGCGATCGCTTGCAACAGGTCAATGGTGAGCTGGATGAATTGATGGCTGTCAGCCTGCGCGTGGAGCAGGCGCGCCAGGCCCTGCTCGACAAGCGCAGCGACGTACAGCGCCATGCGGACAAATTGCAAGGGGCCCAGAAAAGCCGCCAGCAGACCCTGGCCAGCCTGAACCGCTCACTGGATGACCGCAGCTCCAGCCTCACCCAGCTCAAGCGTGACCAGCAGCAACTGGAACAATTGCTGGCAGACATGCAACGCAGTCTGAACGATATCCCCGCCGACCTGGGCGGCAAACCCTTCGGCAAGCTGGCCGGCAAATTGCCATGGCCGCTGGACGGAAATATCGGCACCAGCTTCAACAGCGCCCGCGAAGGCGCTCTACGCTGGCAGGGGGTAATCCGTAATGCGGCTGCCGGCACCCCGGTGCGGGCGGTAGCCGCCGG
>NZ_JBNPEC010000114.1:0-6268 GCF_051117345.1 Alcanivorax sp. | reverse complement strand
TATTCCGGCTTCACGAATTTCAGTGTCATGCGATCACTTTCTCCGATCGCAAGATACTTTTCTCTGTCCTGATCGCCTAGCCGCAACGACGGCGGCAGCGTCCACACCCCTGCGGGATGGTCGGCGCTGTCCTGCGGGTTGGCGTTGATTTCCGACTGTTCTGCCAAACGGAACCCGGCTTGTTCTGCCTGGGCTATCACATAGCTTTCGGTCATGTAGCCGCTTTCAATCTGGTCTTCCAGTGAACGCTCCTCCGGCGCCCGGTGTTCCACTACCCCAAGAATGCCGCCGGGTTTCAGGGCTTTGAAGAAGCTGGCAAACACGGCTTCTGCCTTGCCGGCCTTGGCCCAGTTGTGCACATTGCGGAACGTGAGCACCCGGTCCACGGTGCCTGCCGGGGCAATGTCGCTGTAGACCGGCGGGTAGAGATGGGTGATGCGAACCTGGTCGTAGAGAGCGGGGTATTTCGCAAGATGCGCCTTGAACAGGGTCAGTGAGCGGGTGTAGTAACTGATATCGCTATCCGGCGGAAACTGGGCAGCGTAAAAGGTGCCTTCCTCGCGAAGATAGGGTGCCAGAACAGCGGTGTACCAGCCTTTCGCACCGGGCCAGATTTCCGCCACGGTCATGTCTTTTTCTACCCCGAAGAAATCCAGAGTCTGTGCCGGATGGCGATAGTCGTCACGCGCTTTCTCCTCTGCGCTGCGGTGGGGTGCGGAAAGGATATCGTCGAGGGAAGCAGCGTGTGTAAGGGAAAACGACAGCAATGCTGTCAGGGCAATCAGAATACGCATGATCTCGTCCTATCGTAGGCCGCGGATCAACACCTTCATGTAATCAGCGGCTTGTTGTTCGAGGCTGCCTTCGCCGGTGAGCGCCCAGGTATAAGTGGTGCCCACCACCAGATTTACCATCATCAGGATGGTGTCGCGGGTTGGCAAGGCCACGAAATAACCGTCTTTGCGTAACTCCTTGAAGAAGGCGTCTGCCACTGGCAGGTTCTGTTCCATCAAGGCCAGATACTGGCGCTGGATATCGCCCATGAAATCCCCGGCTTCCTGAATCAGTACTCGGGAGAAGTTCTGGTTCTGTTCCAGATAGCGGGCGACATTGCGACACAGGTTTTCCAGCCGCTCCAGTGGTGGCACGGTGCTCATCAGGTCGGCAAAGATGATGTCGCGGATGGTATTAAGGTTTTCTTCCACGATGGTCAGAAGCAGGGCTTCCTTGGAAGGAAAGAACTTGTAGATGGTGGCTTTGCCCACACCCGCCTGCACAGCGATGGTTTTCACCTCGGCACTGCGGAAGCCTTCGCTGGCGAAGACTTCCTGAGCGCAGCTCAAAATGCGGGCGCGGCGGGGATCATCCATGAAAGGTCCGTTATCCCTTACAGGTATTTGATTTTTTCCAATTGCTCTTCGAGCTTGGCCTGCTGGGAGCGGTAGTCATCCAGTTTGGCTTTTTCCTTGTCCACCACTGCCTGGGGCGCCTTGTCCACAAACTTGGGGTTCTTCAGTTTGACTTCGGCGCGACCCACTTCCTTGCGCAGTTTATCGATTTCCTTGGACAGTCGTTCGATTTCTGCGTCCTTGTCGATCAGGCCGGCCATGGGCACCAGAATTTCCATGTCTCCCACCAGCGCGGTAGCGGAGGCCGGGGCGGAATCCTGCGCATTCAGCCAGGTAATGGATTCCAGCTTGGCCAGCTTGCTCAGGAAGGTACGGTTGGCATCCAGCAGAGCCTTGTCGCTGTCTTTGCCATTGTGAAGGAACAGTGGCAGAGCCTTGCCCATGGGGATACCCATTTCGCCGCGGATATTACGCACCGCAGTGATCACAGCCTTGACCCATTCCGCGCCGGTTTCCGCTTCATCATCAATCTTGCTGGCGTCGCTGGCCGGGAAAGGCTGCAGCATGATGGTGTCACCGCTCTTGCCAGCCATGGGGCCAATCTTTTGACAGATTTCTTCGCTTATGTAGGGCATGAAGGGGTGGGCCAGACGGAGTATGGCTTCCAGCACGGTGACCAGGGTGCGGCGGGTGCCGCGTTTCTGGGCCTCGGAGTAATCGTCACCCCAGAGCACCGGCTTGGAGAGTTCCAGATACCAGTCGCAGTACTCATTCCAGATGAACTCGTAGGCGGCATGGCTGGCTACGTCGAAACGGAAGCTGTCCAGGGCTTCGCTGACTTCCTGTTCGGCGCGCTGCAGGGCGGAAATGATCCAGCGATCCGCCAGGGACAATTCCACCTCTCCGCTGAGACCACAGTCTTCGCCTTCGGTATTCATCATCACATAGCGGGCGGCATTCCAGATCTTGTTGCAGAAGTTCCGGTAGCCTTCGATCCGGCCCATGTCCCACTTGATATCGCGGCCGGTGGAGGCCAGGGAAAGGAAAGTGAAGCGCAGCGCATCGGTACCATAGGGGTTGATGCCGTCCGGGAAATCCTTGTGGGTGCGCTTGGTAATCTGCTTTTCTTTCTGGGGCTGCATCAGGCCTTTGGTGCGCTTGTCGACCAGCGCATCCAGGGTGATGCCATCGATCATGTCCAGGGGGTCGAGCACATTGCCCTTGGACTTAGACATTTTCTGGCCGTCGTTATCGCGCACGAGGCCATGCACATAGACCTTCTTGAAGGGCACCTGGTCGGTGAACTTCAGGGTCATCATGATCATTCGCGCCACCCAGAAGAAGATGATGTCGAAGCCGGTGACCAGCACATCAGTGGGGTGGAAGGTGCGCAGGGCATCGGTATCTTCCGGCCAGCCCAGGGTGGAGAAAGTCCACAGGGCGGAGCTGAACCAGGTGTCCAGCACATCGTCGTCCTGGCTCAGGGGGATGTCGCCGAGATTATGTGCCGCACGCACTTCTTCTTCGTTGCGGCCCACATAGACGTTGCCGTCGTTGTCATACCAGGCCGGGATGCGGTGGCCCCACCACAGCTGGCGAGAGATACACCAGTCCTGCAGGTCACGCATCCAGGAGAAGTACATGTTCTCGTAGTTCTTGGGCACGAACTGGATGTCACCATTTTCCACGGCGGCAATGGCTGGTTTGGCGAGCTCTTCTACCGCTACAAACCACTGGTCGGTCAGGTAGGGTTCGATGACCACGCCGGAGCGGTCGCCACGGGGCACCTGCAGGGTGTGGTCGGCCACTTTCTCGAGCAGACCCAGGGCGTCCAGATCGTCCACCACCTTCTTGCGGGCATCGACCCGGTCCAGGCCGCGATAGGCTTTCGGGACCTCGTCATTGAGCGCCGCGTCGATGGTCAGGATGTTGATCATCGGCAGGTCGTGACGCTTGCCCACTTCGTAGTCGTTGAAATCGTGGGCCGGGGTAATCTTCACGCAGCCGGAACCGAAGTCCGGGTCCACGTAATCGTCGGCAATGATGGGGATGTCGCGCTCGGCCAGCGGCAGGCGGATGGTCTTGCCGATCATGTCCTTGTAGCGCGGGTCTTCCGGGTGAACCGCCACGGCGGTATCACCGAGCATGGTTTCCGGGCGGGTGGTGGCCACTACCAGATGGCCGGAGCCGTCGGACAGTGGATAGCGGAAGTGCCACATGTGGCCCTGTTCTTCCACGTTTTCCACTTCCAGATCGGAAATGGCGGTGTGCAGGGCCGGGTCCCAGTTCACCAGTCGTTTGCCGCGGTAAATCAGGCCTTCTTTGTGCAGGCGCACAAAGACTTCGCGTACCGCGTTGGACAGGCCATCGTCCATGGTGAAACGTTCACGGGTCCAGTCCACGCTGGCACCCATGCGGCGCAGCTGGCGGGTAATGGTGCCGCCGGATTCGCCTTTCCATTCCCAGACTTTCTCCAGGAATTTGTCACGGCCCAGTTCGTGGCGGGTGGTGCCTTCTCCGGCCAGCTTGCGTTCCACCACCATCTGGGTGGCGATGCCGGCATGGTCGGTGCCCACCTGCCACAGGGTGTTGCGGCCCTGCATGCGGCGGTAGCGCACCAGGGTGTCCATGATGGTGTCCTGGAAGGCGTGCCCCATGTGCAGGCTGCCGGTCACATTGGGGGGCGGAATCATGATGCAAAAGGAATCACCCTGGCCGGAAGGCTTGAAATAACCGGCTTTTTCCCAGTTTTCATACCAGGCCTGTTCGATGCGATCGGGTTGATAAGTCTTGTCCATGAGTCCGCTTCTAAACCAGTAAAAAATGAGGGCGAATTATAGCGGAGCGAGGCGGCTGCGTCGCGGGTTGCGGGAAAAACGGGAGGGCGGAGGCTGGTGGCCACCTGGTCCGGAGAGTCTTGCCGTGATGGCGATCTGGTGGGTTTCCAGGCAGGTATACCGACAAGCGAAGGGGACGGCCTTTGCTGCGCCAGTCAGGGACCGCCAGAGGGATCGTTACGATTTCTTGCGCAGGGCGGCGCGCAGCCTCAGGCGCAGGGATTTTTCCAGTTTCGGCAGGGCTTCCGCCACCAGTTCATCGATAACGGCATCAATGTCGGCGTTGCTCAGAGAAGGACGAGCCGCCGCGGGGGTTGGTGTCGTGATGGCAGGCGCTGAAGTTTCCCGGGGAGAGGGCGGTGGCGACCCGAGAAAAGGGTTACTTCTTTCACTGGCCAGCTTGCGGATCTGCATCCGGTCCAGGTTGTGGCTCTCTGAGGGAGTGCGTTGTGGTGGTGTGTCGGCGTCGTCCAGAAGGGACTGCACATCGCCAAGCTCCTTGAGAAGCTCTTTTTTGCGTGACTCCCGGTCGCTCATGGTGGTGTCCGTGGGTTCTTCAGCCCAGTTCGTGGGTGGTGACCGGGAAGCCTCGCTCACGGTAGAAGCGAAATCGCTCGCGCCCAGCCTGTCTCTCATTCTCGGCCCCACTGATCATCTCCGCAACCCGCTGGAAACGGGAGGCGAAATCCGGCACCTGATCGGTCAGGTTGATCAGCACATCGTGGTGATCGCCAGGATCGCCACCGTGGCCCAGGATGACCGGCGCCTTGCCTTCCTGCTGAATGGCATGGGGAAGGAAACCGGTGGCAGGAGCTTGCCAGAACTGGTCGTCCAGTTGCCGTGCATGGTCCGCATCTCGGCAATGAATATAGACCAGCCGGCCCTGTTTCTGGGCCTTGTCGGCAATGCGCCAGGCCAGAGCCTGACGGACACCGTCGCCGGACTTGTTGCTCAGATAGAAGGTAACTTCAGTCATAGTAAAAGCTTGGACGCTTGACGCCCAAGGCCTGACGCGAGGTAGGCGCCAAACGTCGGGCACCCAGCCTCAGGCGTTATCCATCAAATAGCGAGTTAGCATGGGTACCGGCCGGCCGGTGGCGCCTTTGCTCATGCCGCCGCTGATCCAGGCGGTGCCGGCGATATCCAGATGGGCCCATTTCACGTCCTTGGCAAAGCGGGACAGGAAGCAGGCGGCGGTGATGGAGCCGGCTTTGGGGCCGCCGATGTTCTGCATGTCGGCGAAGGGGCTGTCCAGCTGGCCCTGATACTCGTCCCACAGGGGCATGGGCCAGCCCCGGTCGCCGGTTTCCTGGCCGGCAGCCAGCAGCGCCTGGCTCAGACCGTCGTCGTTGGCATAGACCGCCTGGGCATGAGCCCCCAGAGCGACGACGCAGGCACCGGTGAGGGTAGCAACGTCGATGACGGTGTGCGGTTTGTGCTTCTGCTGCACATAGGTGAGGGCGTCGCACAGCACCAGCCGGCCTTCAGCGTCGGTGTTGAGGATTTCCACGGTCTGCCCGGACAGGGTCTTGACGATATCACCGGGGCGGGAGGCGCGGCCGTCAGGCATGTTTTCCGCTGCCGCTACCACGGCCACCAGGTGGATGGGCAGATCCAGCTCGCACACGGTCTTGACGCTGCCGAACACGCTGGAAGCACCGCCCATGTCGTATTTCATCTCGTCCATGCTGGCGCCGGGCTTCAGGGAAATGCCGCCGGTATCAAAGGTGATGCCCTTGCCGACCAGGGCCACAGGGCCCTGTTTGGTGGGTTTGGCACCCTTGTATTCCATGACGATGATCTGGCCCTGGCGTTCGGAGCCCTTGGCCACGGCAACGAAGGCGCCCATGCCCATCTTTTCCGCCTGGGCCTGGCTGATCACCTTGACGGTGAGTTTTGCATATTGCTTGCCCAGATCCCGGGCTACGCCGCTCAGGTATTCCGGGTAGCAGGCGTTGGGGGGCAGGTTGCCCAGGTCGCGGGCCAGGTTGACGCCGTCGGCCACGCCCTTGCCGATCTTGCTGGCCTTGCTCAGGGCGGCATCCTTTTCCGCATGCCAAAAGGTCCATTTGTTCAGTTTGC
>NZ_JBNPEC010000162.1:0-6402 GCF_051117345.1 Alcanivorax sp. | reverse complement strand
CCTGCCACCCACCATGATTGCCAGCATTTACGGCATGAACTTCGAAATCATGCCGGAGCTGGACATGCCTTATGGCTATCCCATGGCGATATGCCTGATGTTGCTATCCGGGATGACGCCTTACTGGTTTTTCAAGCGTAAAGGGTGGTTGTGAAGGGCAGTTAACAGTTAATAGTGAATAGTTAACAAGCGAAAAAACCTTCCGGCGGGGCACCTGTAGGAGCTTGCTTGCAAGCGAACCGGTTGTCCCAGGTTCGGCTGCAAGCAGCCTCCTACAATGATTGGGTCGGCTTTTAGGTGCGGCAGGGTTGGCGCAATCAGGTTTTGTTCCAGCCTTGATCGATTTCCTCGGCTTTGTCGTCTTCGGCCAGCTTTATCAGGTGGGCTTGCAGGGAGAATTGGGCTACACCGTGCAGGAATTCGGGCACGTCGTCGTAGACAGCTTTCACCAGTGCGCCCAAGGTTTGCGGGTCTGCCGAGAGGGCGTCCAGGACCTTGTCTTCCCGTTTCTGGCGGTGCGCCAGGGTATGGGTCAGGGTTTCTTCCGGGTCGCTGATCACATCACCATGGCCTGGAGCCATGCGCGTGATGCCGCGCTGCTGCAGTTTGCGCAGGGACGCAAAGTAAGCCTGCATGGAGCCGGAGGGTGGGGCGATCACTACGGTGGAGCCCTGGATCAGGTGATCGCCGGTAAACAGCAGGCCATCATCGCTGAGGTAACACAGGTGGTTGCCTACATGGCCCGGGGTTTCGATTACCTGCAGCGAAACGCCGCCGCAATCCACCCGGTCTCCCTCGGTTAACAGGTGGTCTGACTGCCAGCTTTCATCCTGCAGGCCATCATCGGGCACCGAAGGGCCCAGACAACGAGCCCCCGTGGCGGCTACCAATGCCAGAGCGCCGGGAGAGTGATCACGGTGGGTGTGGGTGACAATCACTTGGTCAATCGGTTTTCCCAGGGTGCGGGCGGCCTGCAGCAGTGCCTGCAGGTGTTCCTGATCCTCGGGGCCCGGATCAATGACAGTCAGGCTTTCCTTGCCAAACAGATAACTGTTGGTGCCTGGCCCGGTCATCATGCCCGGGTTACGCGCCAGAACCCGCCAGGCATGGTCGCCAATGGGGGTAAGCTGGCCGGGAATCAGTGATGCCATAATGACTCCTGGGAGTTTGGAGGACGCATTGTGACGATTCACCCGGCAGGATGCCAGCCTACGACTGCGGGTAGACCAGCTTGTCGATCGCTTCCAGTTCCCAGCGATCCACCGGGGTATCTTCTTTCGGATGACGACTGACAACCGCAAAGGGGTAATCCTGACCCGCGGGCAGGTACATTTGCACATCAATGGTCTGCTGATAAATCACAGTGCAGCCATTCTCCGTCTGCGGGCAGGACAGGGCGCGGGCCTGAAGCGTTACCGCCGCCACATTCATTTCACTGCGATTGGCCAGGTTGCCGGTAAGGCGCACGCCGGATTCAGAGGCAAGGGATTCTTTCAGCGTTACCTGGATACCGTCAGGGGGAAGGCGCACTTGATCGTCACGACCACCTTGCCAGACACCGATTCCCAGCACCATGAGGCCGGCCAGTACCAGGCTCAGCACCAGATAAAACGGTCGACGGCCCCATTGCCAGCTACCCCAGAGCAGAACGGTAACCGCGATAATGACAGTCAATACCAGTAATAGGCGCATTTATTCTCCACAATTGCAGACCTCGCTCCCCCTGATTCATATAATCCCGGGAGTCATATGTAAAGGAGTAGGTCATGCTGATTGTTGTATCGCCAGCAAAAACCCTGGATTACGAGAGCGAATTGCCAACGCTGAAAACCACCCAGCCCCGCTTGCTGGATGATAGCGAAGTGCTGATCGAACGGGCACGCCAGCTCTCCCCGGCGGATGTCAGCAGCCTGATGAGTGTCAGTGACAAGATCGCGCACTTGAATGTGGAGCGATTTGCCCAGTGGCAGCGACCCTTTAACAAGAAGAATGCCCGGCCGGCAGCGTTTGCCTTCAAGGGCGATGTCTATACAGGCCTGGAAATCGATACCTTCACTGACAACCAGCTCAAGGAAGCCCAGACGTCCTTCCGTATGCTGTCGGGACTGTATGGCGTGCTACGCCCGCTGGACCTGATGCAACCCTACCGGCTGGAAATGGGCACCAAACTGGAAAACCCTCGGGGCAAGGACCTCTACACGTTCTGGGGCGACATTATCACCGAACAGCTCAACAAGGATATGAAAGCGACGAAAACCGACGTGCTGGTCAATCTGGCATCCAATGAGTACTTCAAGTCGGTGAACAAGAAAGGTATCAATGGCCGCATCATTGAGCCGGTATTCCAGGATGAGAAAAACGGCAAGTACAAGGTGATCAGCTTTTACGCCAAGAAGGCCCGCGGGCTGATGGCGGCGTGGATCATCAAGAAGGGCCTCAAGGACCCGGCAAAACTGAAAAATTTCGATGTGGCGGGGTATCGCTTCTGCGCGGAGGAATCGACTGCGGACAAACCGGTCTTTCGTCGACAGGAGCAGTAGGAGCACCGCTGGCGGCGCTCCTGCACACGGCTAGTCTTTGTCTTCGAATTCGCTGCGAGCGGCAAGCAAACCGGTTTTCAGGCCATCCCAGGCCAGTTCCACACCGGCTTTGATGTCATCCCAGGCATCTTCGCCGTGGGACTCCAGTTTTTCCAGTTTCGCTTCCAGTTCGTCGCGACGATCCTGAATCTCGGCAATTTTCTGCTTGGCGTCGGTGCGCCACTCTTCACGCTTGTCCCCCAGCCGGGCGGTCAACCGATCCAGCTGATAATCCCAGTCTTCCAGTTTCTGGCGAATATTGTCGGCAAAATCCTTCTTGTCTGTCATTACGTTATGCTCCTGATCAGGCTTGCCAGGGACTCTGGAAACCTTCGGGTTTGATGACCAGCACATCCGTGCTGGCTCGGGTAATCACGGATTCTGCTGTAGCGCCCAACAACAGCCTTTCTGGCAGAGTCCGATGCACGGTACCAACCACCAGTACATCCATATCCTGTTCGTCACAGTATGTAGCCAGGGTCGGCGCCACCGGGCCGGTCAGCACGGTCATCTGGTCCGGCTGCAAGCCATGGGCGGTACCGAATTGCAGAAAGCGATCACGGTAAAACTCGCGCACTTTTTCCATCCCGCCGCTGTAATCGGGGATCGCCTCGCCAACCAGTAGAATCAGGCTGTCGTCCATTTCATCCAGCACATGACAGGCCTGCAGAGAGCCGCCAAGGTGACTGGCAAAATGATCTGCCGAAGCGAGCACGTTAACCGCCAGGGCATCGTCGGGCTGCTCTTCTGTGCCCGGATCCAGAGCGGTCAGAACTCTCGGTGCATTGGCCCACTGACGGCCATGCACGCACAGCACCGGGCAGGGCGCCTTGCGAATCAATTGCCAATCCCGCGGCGTAAAAAGATGCCGACGCAAGCCGCTTTCTTCACTGGTATGCACAACCACCATGGCGGGTTGCAGGCGGAGGATGCTCTCGCGCAATGCGGCCATGCTGTCTTTCTGCCACAGAATGGAAAGGTCGCAGCGCTCCCTATCTGCCAATTCACCTATCCTGTTCTGCCAGGCTTTCTGGATCTGTGCCCGAGCAGCGTCCTGTCGCTGCTGGTCGACGCCAACGGCGCGGACCATGGCAGAGGAGTAAGCATTGACCAGAACATGCAGCGGCGCCTCGGTGGAATCCGCTACCTGTCTGGCTTTTTTAAGCGCTGGCTGCGGTGCTTTGAGGTCGCTGTCGAGAATGGCCAGTACCGGGCCGTTCACAGGCTTGCCTCCAGGCTCTGGCGCTCTCCACAAAGGCTTCGCCGGTCAAGGATCTCCACTTCACGGCCTTCCACCCGCAGCCAGCCATTTTGCTGGAAGCGAGTAAAGATGCGGCTGACGGTCTCCACTGCCAGACCCAGATAATTGGCGATGTCATAGCGAGACATGGGCAGGCGGAATACTCGCTCGCTGAGCCCACGGCGTTGGTGGCGCGCCGACATTGAAAGCAACAGGGATGCCACCCGGTCATCCGCATTTTTCTTGCTGAGCAGCATATGCAGCTCACGATCAGAGCGAATTTCGTTACTCATCAGGCTGAAAAAATGATGCTGCAACGACGGAATACGCTGGGACAGCATTTCCAGTTTTGAGAAAGGAATCTCGCACACCGTGGCGGTTTCCAGCGCTTTGGCGTTGGACATGTGGTGGGCAGTACTGATGCCATCCATGCCAAGCACTTCCCCGGGTAGGTAGAAGCCGGTGACCTGCTCGTCGCCCTCATCGCTGAGCACGTAGGTTTTCAGGGCGCCGGAGCGGACCGCGTAGACCGCCTGAAACTCATCGGCGGCGCGAAACAGGTGTTCGCCGCGTTTCAGGGGGCGCCCCCGGTGAATGATGCGATCCAGCTCGTCGAGCTGTGTCGGCGCCACTGCCAGCGGGAGGCAGATAGGGCTAAGACTGCAATCATTGCAGGAAACATGGTGAGACACGGCGTGGCTCCGGTTGATGGCTGCGTAGTGCAAATTTCACCTTACATTATAGGGCAGGGTGAATAACAAGCGAATATGGTTCAAATGATGCGACTGAAGCGGTTCATTGCCTCGTTCTGCGTGTAACGATCAAAAGGCATCACCAGGGCCCGGCTCACCAGTCGGCCTTGCTCGGTGATCACCAGCCGCTGCTTGTCCACGCGCACAAGGCCTTGATTCTCAAATTCCACCCAGGCGGCCAGGCCATCCACGAAGTAGTCCGGGAAATTGATTTGCCACTGCTCACTGAACAGATTCATGTCCACGTAAAGATCGCACAACAGGCGCATTATCAGGTCCCGGCGCATCTGATCATCGCGATTCAGGACATAGCCCTGCTCAATGGTTGACTGGCCCTGATCAATGGCATCTGACCACTGACTTAATGATTTCATGTTCTGGGCATAAAGAGTGCCGACCTGGCTGATGGCACTGACCCCAAAGCCCAGCAAATCCGCATCCCCGTGGAGGGTGTACCCCTGAAAATTGCGGTGCAGAAGCCCGTTGCGCTGAGCCACAGCAATCTCGTCGCTTTCCAGAGCAAAGTGATCCATGCCGATAAAGATATAGCCGGCATCCTGGAGAATGCGCCCGGCACGCACGAACATGGATAGCTTTTCTTCCGGGCTGGGCAAGGCCATATCCGGTATCTGCCGCTGAATTTTGAAACGCGCCGGCAGATGCGCGTAGTTGTACAGCGAAATTCGCTCGGGGCGCAGCTCTGCAATTTGCTCTATTGTCCGGGCCAGGCTGGATTCCGACTGCCAGGGGAGGCCGTAAATCAGATCGGTGTTAATGGATTTGAAGCCGAAGTCCCGCGCCCACCCCATGATCTGACGAATCATTTCATAGGGTTGGACCCGATTGACCGCCTGCTGAACACGCAAATCCAGGTCCTGCACCCCCAGGCTGATGCGATTGAAGCCCAGGCCACGAAGTAGCCCCAGGCGGGCCTGGTCCACGGTGCGTGGATCAATCTCGATGGCATAGTCGCCACGATCATCTTCACGCAAGGTGAAATGCCGGGCCATGTAATAGACCAGCTCGGTAATCTGGGCATCGCTGAGAAAGGTGGGGGTACCGCCACCCCAGTGAATCTGGGTAACCGGCCGTTGACTGTCTACTTGTTCAGCGCGCAGGCCGATTTCCTGTTTCAGACGTTTCAGGTATTCCGCCGCTCTGCCACGGTTGGCAGTGACAACCCGGTTGCAGGCACAGTAATAGCAGACGGTACTGCAGAACGGAATGTGCACATACAGCGAGAGCTGCCGGCGAGCGGCATTACCGGCTTCAATAGCCTCGGCATAATCTGACTCGCTGACTTCCTCGTGAAACTGGGGCGCAGGAGGGTAAGACGTGTAGCGCGGTCCGGGACCGCCATACCGGCTGATCAATGTTTTGTCCCAGGTAGCCACACCCGCTCTCCGGTTAAGTGATTTCCTCCATTATTGCGGGCCTTGAACTGACTGTGTTGACCTGGATCAAGACCCCGGCTGATGGTGCTGGCTGTGTTTGCCTGAATCGGCAGAGCCATGGTGGCCGTGATGGGGCATCTGGCTCATGGACCAGGCCTGCCAGAAAAATGCCAGGGCCAGCACTAAAGTCAGTGATGCCGCCACTTTCGGCCATATTCCGTTACGAAAATGCTGCAGCCGGGAGGCGATCACACCGGTAATTGCCGCCGGAATCACGGTCACCACACCGAAGACCAGCATCACCAAGGCGCCGGCCAATGCGCTGCCGGCAGTAACGGCAAGGGCCAGGGCGGTAGAAATCAGGCCACACGGCACCCGGCCCCATAATCCCCCCAGCGCCAGCGCTTTCAGCCGCCGATCTACCGGGCGCAGCCGCC
>NZ_JBNPEC010000207.1:0-30223 GCF_051117345.1 Alcanivorax sp. | reverse complement strand
CCGCGATTCAACGCCTGCGCGCCTAACATCCAAAGAAAAAAGGCTACGCTGCCATCACTGATCTGGGGGGGTCCGGCGCCTATTACATCGCCTCAGCCGCCGACGTAATCTACGCGGACCCGGCCAGCATCGTGGGGTCCATCGGTGTGATCATGGCCGGCTTCGGTGTTCAGGAAGCCGCCGAGAAGCTGGGTGTAGAGCGTCGTGTGCTCACCGCGGGCGAAAACAAGGCGGTGATGGATCCCTTCTCCCCGATCAGCCCGGAAGACCGTAAACACATGCAGGTGATGCTGGATGAAATCCATCAGCAGTTTATTACCGCAGTGAAAAACGGTCGTGGTGATCGCTTGAAAGCGGACACCCATCCGGAAATCTTCTCTGGTCTGTTCTGGACCGGCGAGAAGGCCATGGAACTGGGGCTGGTGGATGGCCTGAAGAGCCCGGGTAATGTGGCCAGGGATGTGGTCGGGCTGGATGAGATGGTGAACTACACGGTCAGCCGTTCGCCCTTTGAAGAGTTTGTTCGCCGTTTCGGTGTGTCCATTGGTGAAGGCGTAGCTAACAAGTTGGGCCTCTCTGCGGCGCCTGAGATTCGCTGAAATAGAATGATAGCTACGAGCTACGAGCTACGAGCTTAGAAGCTACGAGCTTAGAAGCTAGAAGCTTAGAAGCTAGAAGCTAGAAGCTTAGAAGCTAGAAGCTTAGAAGCTAGAAGCTAGAAGCTAGAAGCTAGAAGCTAGAAGCTAGAAGCTAGAAGCTAGAAGCTAGAAGCTAGAAGCTAGAAGCTAGAAGAGGCGGGTTCCGAAAAGCAGCATTGCTCTCGGAGCCCGCGCTGTTGCCTTTTATAGCGGCAGAGAGATTCCTTCCGCTGCCAGAAATTCCGTCAGCAAGATCAGTGGCAGGCCCACCAGGGTGTTGGGGTCCCGGCCTTCCATGGCCTTGAACAGCACAATGCCCAGCCCTTCAGATTTGAAGCTGCCTGCGCAGTTGAGCGGCTGCTCTGCATCCACATAACGCTCGATTTGTTCGGGGCGCAGAGTGCGAAATTGCACATGGAAAGGGTCGCAGGCCACCTGAGTGCGTCCGGTGGCAGTATTGAGCAGGCACAGGCCGGTGAGAAATGTCACCCGCTTGCCGCTGGCGGCGCTGAGCTGTTCGATGGCCTTTTCCCGGGTGCCGGGTTTTCCCAGCACCTGGTCACCGATCACGGCCACCTGGTCAGAGCCGATGATCAGGGTGTCAGGGTGGGAGTCGGCAAGTGCACGGGCTTTTTCCCTGGCCAGACGCATCACCAGTGCTACCGGGGATTCGCCGGACAGGCGGGATTCATCGATATCCGGACTCTGGTGGATAAAATCCAGCCCCAGCTTGTCCAATAACTGGCGACGGAAAGGCGAGGACGAGGCAAGTAACAGGGCAGGGGTGTCAGTCATGATTATCTCCGCTTCTGGCGCGGCAGAGTGTAGTGATTTTCCCTTGATGGAAGAAGGGTTGAGGGAAGATAAAGCCGCTAAAATGAGCGGGTTCGGCCTGATTTATGCACTTGGTTCGGAAATCTTTTTCCCGGATAGGAAAAACTCTTTTGGCGTCAGCGATTTAGCTGGCCACATTAACTTTGACAGGCGGGCCTTGCGGCCCTAGAATTGCGCGCTTATGTTTTCAGGGCAACTGCCACAGTTCCTCGATCCCCGCAAATATGCGGATCAGGGTCGCGTCGTTGAGGGCCGGCTTACCGTTAGTGACCTGCCACGCCTGCAGGATTACCACGAAAGTCTGGACCAGCCAGTAGTAATTTCGCTGGCGTTCGGTCGTGATGAAGAGGGGCATCGGCGTATCGAGGGCGAGGTCAGCACGAAATTGGTGCTGCCGTGTCAGCGCTGCCTGGAGCCAGTAGCTTGTGATGTGCATGCGATCATTGATGTGGCGCTGGTACGGAACGAGGATCAGGCGAAAGCCTTGCCAAAGCGACTGGATCCCTGGCTAGTGGGTGATGACCCCATGGTACTCACCGACCTGCTTGAAGAAGAGCTGTTGCTGGCCATGCCGTTGGTGGCACTGCATGACTCTTGCCCGACAGTGTTACCGCACGAGAGCGGTAAACCTGAGAAACAGGAAAACGCGGATAACCCTTTTGCCGTTCTGGCCAAATTAAAAGGTCAAGGCAAGTAAATTCAGGCTGAATAAACGCCCGAGGAGTTCGAAATGGCTGTTCAGAAGAACCGTAAAACCCGTTCCAAGCGCGGCATGCGCCGTTCTCACGACGCGCTGACTTCTGCCGCGCTGACCGAAGATACCAACACCGGTGAAGTTCACCGTCGTCACCACATTTCCCCTGACGGCATGTACCGTGGCCGCCAGGTGATTCGTCAGGTCGAGACCGACGACGAATAAGTGACGCGGGAGCCTCGGGCTCCCGTTTTGCTGTGTGCCTGTACAGGCACCCTGAAAATCCTCCTCCGGGAGGATTTTTTGTAAGTGGACATTTTTGTAAGCGAATAAGAAGCCACCATGTTTCCATGGGCGGAAATTTGTCAGAATAGCCGCCGCTGAATTGATAACAAGGAAACAGCCCATGTCGGTTGTGACGTTGGCGGTGGATGCCATGGGGGGAGATCACGGTCTTGCCGTGACAGTGCCCGCTGTGGCAGCAATGCTTTCCCGCCAGGAACACCTGCACATTATTCTCGTCGGCCAGCCTGAACCGCTGGCGGACGCCATCAACAAGGCTGGTCTCGATGGCCATGCCCGTATCACTGTCCAGCCCGCCAGCGAACTGGTGGCCATGGATGACTCGGTGGCCGTGGCCCTGCGCCAGAAGAAAGATTCCTCCATGCGGGTGGCCATCAATATGGTCAAGGAAGGGCGCGCTCAGGCAGCGGTCAGTGCCGGTAATACCGGTGCCCTGATGGCGGTGAGCCGCTTCGTGCTCAAGACCCTGCCCGGGGTGGATCGTCCTGCCATCTGTACCGCCATTCCCACCGTGTCCGGCCACTGCCATATGCTGGACCTGGGCGCCAATGTGGATTCCGAACCCGAGCACCTATTGCAGTTTGCCCTGATGGGGCAGGCACTGGTCAATGCGGTGGATGGCGTGCGCCATCCCCGGGTGGCACTGCTCAATATCGGCGAGGAAGACATCAAGGGTAACGAGCAGATCAAGGAGGCCGCCGGCCTGCTACGTGATGCACCGAACATTAATTACGCCGGCTTTATCGAAGGTGATGGCATCTTTGCCGGTGAAGCGGATGTGGTGGTGTGCGATGGTTTTGTGGGCAATGTGTCCCTCAAGACCATGGAAGGCGTGGCCAAGATGCTCAAGAACATGATCCGTGAAGAAGCGGAGCGTTCCTGGCTGCGCAAACTCTCCGCCTTGCTGGCCTTGCCGGTGTTTCGCGGTCTGAAATCGCGCATGGACCCGGACCGATATAACGGTGCCAGCCTGGTTGGCCTGCGCGGTGTGGTGGTGAAAAGCCATGGTGGCACCACGGTGGAAGGCTTCGCCAGTGCCCTGGAAGTGGCTGAACTGGAAGCCCGTCGCAATGTGCCGGCACTGATCTGCGATGCCTTGGCACCAGTGGGCAACAGCGCGGACGCCTGAAACAGTACATTAATACTTTGTTGCAGGGTGAGCCGGACAGCCAATGGCAAAGCCGGCATACTGCGACCTGCACTTTTAAGGGGATAGTGAATGTCCAAAACTGCTTTTATTTTTCCCGGTCAGGGCTCCCAGAGCCTTGGCATGCTTGCTGACTTTGCCGACCGTCCGGCGGTGAAGCAGACCTTTCAGGAAGCCTCTGGCGCCCTTGGCCTGGATATCTGGGCTCTCTCCCAGGAAGGCCCCCAGGAAGCCCTCAACCAGACCGAAAATACCCAGCCCCTGTTGCTGACGGCGGGTGTCGCCCTGTGGCGGCTGTGGGAGCAGAGCGGCGGACCGCGCCCGGATCTGCTTGCCGGGCACAGCCTGGGTGAGTACACCGCACTGACCTGTGCCGGTGTGATCAATCTGGGTGATGCGGTGCGCCTGGTGCGTACCCGCGGACAGCTGATGCAGCAGGCAGTGGCGGAAGGTGACGGTAAAATGGCGGCGGTGCTGGGGCTGGATGATGACCAGGTTCGCGCGGCCTGTGAGCAGGCGGCGGAAGGTGACGTGGTGGAAGCGGTGAATTTCAATGCACCGGGGCAGGTGGTGATTGCCGGTTCCGCAGCCGCAGTGGAGCGTGCCATCTTCGCCTGCAAGGAAGCGGGTGCAAAACGTGCCATGCCTTTACCGGTCAGCGTGCCGTCTCACTGTGCGCTGATGAAACCGGCGGCGGATCAGCTGGCAGAAACCCTCAAGGCTACCAACTTTCATGCAGCGGAAATGCCCGTCATCAACAATGTGGACGTGGCCATGGAAACCGCACCGGAACAGATCCGCGAAGCACTGATTCGCCAGCTCTATTCACCGGTACGTTGGGTGGAAACCATTCAGGCCCTGAAAGAGCAGGGTGTCAGCCACGTGTATGAATGTGGTCCGGGCAAGGTGCTCAGTGGCCTGATCAAACGGATCGACCGGGAGATCAGTGCCCGTCCGCTGGAAACCGGAGAGGCCTTCGAGGCTGCTCTGAAAGGAGAATAAGGATGTCAGAAAAGAAAATCGCGCTGGTTACCGGTGCCAGTCGCGGCATCGGTCGCGCCATTGCCGAGCAGCTGGTTGCCGACGGCTTTTTCGTCGTCGGCACTGCCACTTCGGAAAAGGGGGCTGCGGCCATCGGTGATGCGCTGGGTGACAATGGCGCGGGCAAGGTCCTGAACGTCACCGATAAGGAATCTGTGGTCAGCACGGTAAAGAGCATCAATGACGAGTTTGGTGCACCGCTGGTCCTGGTGAACAACGCCGGCATCACTCGCGATAACATTATGCTGCGCATGAAGGATGACGAGTGGGGGGATGTCATCGACACCAACCTCAATTCTCTCTATCGGGTCAGCAAGGCGTGTCTGAAAGGGATGACCAAGGCCCGTTGGGGGCGCATTATCAATATCAGTTCCGTGGTCGGTACCATGGGCAACGCAGGTCAGGCGAACTATGCCGCTGCCAAGGGCGGAGTAGAAGGTTTCACCCGCGCATTGGCGCGGGAGCTCGGCTCACGTAACATCACAGTGAATTCCGTGGCGCCGGGCTTTATCCAGACGGACATGACGGAGGCCCTGCCGGAGGCGCAGAAAGAGGCGCTGCTGGCGGGTATTCCGTTGGGTCGTCTGGGGCAGCCTGGGGAAATTGCCAGTGCAGTTGGCTGGCTTGCCAGCGATGGTGGCGGCTACGTCACCGGGACCACTTTACATGTAAATGGCGGCATGTTTACCGGATAGCTCAAAAAATGGGCACCGGAGGGTTTCTGAAAAAGCGGTCTAATACGCTGTTTTTACAGAAGAAAATATTTGGAAAAACTTCAGGTAACGGCACTGGCTCAGTTGGGTTGCAAGCGCAAACAGCGTTCACCTAGAATAGCCGCTGACAGGTGCTAGCACACCATTAATCAGGAGAGTTATAGGATCATGAGCAGCATCGAAGATCGCGTAAACAAAATCATCGTTGAACAACTGGGTGTTAAGCCGGAAGACGTAAAACCAGAAGCGTCCTTCGTTGAAGATCTGGGTGCCGACTCCCTGGACACCGTTGAGCTGGTGATGGCCCTCGAAGAAGAATTCGAAACTGAAATTCCGGACGAAGAAGCGGAGAAAATCAACACCGTTCAGTCCGCTGTGGATTACATCAAAGCCCACAGCTGATTTCAGTTGTTGAAGCAGTACCGAGAAAGCCGCAAGGTTCTATGAACTTGCGGCTTTTTTGTTGCCGCTGAAGTCACCCCTGGTTTGTCATCATGATCAGGTAACCTGCAGGGTGTTTTTCGGTTCATTCATGGCTGAATGTTGATTTTTGCTTACACAACGGCGACGAGCATCGGGATTCTTTGTAGTAATCTTGTCGCTTAGATTGGTAGTGCCCCAACAATAAAGGATGGGAGGTATTCGGGTGACGTCACGTCGAGTAGTGATTACAGGTCTGGGAATGTTGACCCCGCTGGGTGCGGATGTGGCTTCCACCTGGGAAGGAATCAAAGCGGGTAAGAGCGGCATTCGTAATATCGAGCATTTCGATACGGAATCCTTCGCCACGCGTTTTGCAGGCCTGGTGCCGGAATTCGACATTGCTGATTACCTGTCTCCGAAAGATGCCCGCAAGATGGATGTCTTTATTCAGTACGGTCTGGTGGCGGCGATTCAGGCCATCCGCGATGCCGGTCTTGATATGGAGAAGGAAGACGCCGACCGTGTAGGTGCTGCGTTCGGGTCGGGCATCGGTGGCCTGACCAATATCGAAGACAACCACCGCAAGATGCTGGATTCCGGCCCACGCAAGCTATCCCCGTTCTTTGTGCCTGGCACCATCATCAACATGATCGCCGGTAATCTGGCCATCATGTATGGCATGAAGGGCCCCAACTTTGCTATCACCACAGCCTGCACCACCGGTACCCATAAC
Source organism: Alcanivorax sp. (assembly GCF_051117345.1). Taxonomy (GTDB): domain Bacteria; phylum Pseudomonadota; class Gammaproteobacteria; order Pseudomonadales; family Alcanivoracaceae; genus Alcanivorax. The sequence goes on along the minus strand of NZ_JBNPEC010000207.1, from coordinate 23,697 downwards.
ATCGGTTTTGCCGCCCAGCAGATCATGCTGGGCCAGGCGGATGTGATGGTAGCGGGTGGCTCCGAGAAAGGCTCCACACCGCTGGGAATGGGCGGTTTTGCCGCAGCACGAGCGCTGTCCACCCGCAATGATGATCCCGAGGGCGCCAGCCGCCCCTGGGACAAGGGCCGAGATGGTTTTGTGCTCGCCGATGGTGCCGGTGCGGTGGTGTTGGAAGACTACGAACACGCCAAGGCCCGTGGAGCCACCATCTACGCGGAACTGGCAGGCTTCGGCATGAGTGATGATGCCTATCACATCACCGCGCCGGCAGAGGGTGGTGTGGGTGCCATGAAAGCCATGGAAAATGCGCTGCGCAACGCGGGTGTGGCCGCGGACGAAGTGGATTACATCAACGCCCATGGCACCTCAACACAGATGGGTGACCTGGCGGAAATCGCCGCCATCAAGTCCCTGTTTGGCGAGCATGCCGGGCAATTGGCGGTGAGCTCCACCAAGTCCATGATCGGTCACCTGCTGGGAGCCGCCGGCGCGGTGGAGGCGATCTTCTCCATCCTGGCCATTCGTGACTCCATTGCGCCACCCACCATCAACCTGGATGAACCCGATGAGGGGTGTGATCTGAATCTGGTGGCAAATACGGCCCAGCAGCGCAATATCGACTATGCACTGTCCAACTCCTTCGGTTTCGGCGGTACCAACGGTACCCTGCTGTTCAAGAAGGTGTGATGGTCGATCCCCGTGATCGCGGACTGGCCTATGGCGACGGGCTGTTTGAAACCCTGAGGGTGACGGCGGATGGCGCAGTGCCACTCTGGCCCTCGCATCTCCGGCGTTTGCTGCGCGGTGCCCGCGTGCTGGGACTGCCATCCCTGCCGGAAACCCGCTATCTGTCGGCGGTTGCAGAAGGGGTTGCTGCCCTGGGCGGAAAGCCCGGTGTGGTCAAACTCACGCTCACCCGGGGGCCCGGTGGGCGCGGTTATTTGCCTCCCTCCGACCCGCAGCCAACCGTGCTTTGGCAGGCGGGCCCGCTACCGGTTTGGCCCCATGAGCTGCGTGAGCAGGGTATTGTGCTGGGCCTGTGTGGTGAGCCACTGCACCCGGAGTCCCTGGCCGGGCTCAAACACCTCAATCGTCTTCCCCAGGTACAGGCTCGTCGCGAAGTGGCTCGCCAGGGTTGGCACGAAGGGCTGTTGCTCAGCCCCCGCCGCCAACCGCTGGAAGCCACGGCGATGAACCTGTTCGCCCGATTTGATGACTACTGGTGGACGCCGGACCTGCAGGCCGCCCGTGCCGGGGTGGCGGGGGTGATGCGTGAGTGGCTCTGTGAGCAATTGGCAGAGCAGGGGGATGCCGTGGTTTGTGATCTGCGGCCGTTGTCACAGCTTCAGCGCGCTCAGGGGCTGTTTCTTTGCAACAGTGTTGCCGGCGTGCTCCCGGTGCGTAAACTGGCGCAATGGCAGTGGCCGGTGCTGGATTCAGTGCTGCAATTGCAGCAATCTGCGGATACGCTCTTTTTGTAATAGCAACATGCTACACGCCGGGACGTTGTGCCTTTCGCATGTTGCTTGATGCGTGTCGCTTGCCATGCGTTTTTTTATTTCATTCCGCAACACAGGCCCTACAATTTCTCTCATGCGTAAAAAAATTCGAATTTTCGGACTGCTGGTGGTGTTGCTGGTGGTCGCCATTCCTTTGGTGACGGCCTGGGTCAGCAGCTACTTGCACCAGCCCTTGCCGCTGACAGAGCCCAGTGTGGTCGAGGTTCCCCGGGGTGCGGGGTTGAGTCAGGTGCTGCATGAGCTGAAAAAGCGCGGCTTACTGGGCGAAGGCTATCAGGCGGATTTTCGCCGTGTCGGTGCGCGGCTCTATAGCAGCCTGACTGACATGGACGGGCGCATGCATGTGGGCGAGTATCGCTTGCGGCCCGGGGACTCCCTGCTCAGCTTGCTGGAAAAAATGGATCGCGGGGAAGTGATTCAGCGCAGCCTGACGCTGGTGGAAGGCTGGAATTTCCGGGAGCTGCGCCTGCGGCTGGCGGCTCAGGAAAGCCTGAGCCATACCCTGGACAGCCTCACCGATGACCAGATCATGGCAAAGCTGGGTCGCCCGGATATGCACCCGGAAGGCTGGTTTGCGCCGGAAACCTATTTCTATACCCGTGGCACCTCGGACCTGACCATCCTGCGCCGGGCGCTGGAGCGGCAGGAGGCTCTGCTGGAAGAGGCCTGGTCACTGAAAGCGGATGACCTGCCCATCGATAGCCCTTATGAAGCGCTGATCCTGGCTTCCATCATTGAAAAGGAAACCGGGGTACCGGACGAGCGCCCGGAAATTGCCGGCGTTTTTACCAATCGGTTGCGTAAGGGTATGCGCCTGCAGACGGACCCCACAGTGATCTACGGTATGGGCGAAGCCTATGATGGCAATATTCGCCGTTCCGACCTGCGCCGGCCCACACCCTACAACACCTATACGATTTCCGGGCTGCCCCCCACGCCCATCGCCATGCCCGGGCGAGAAGCGATTCAGGCAGCGGTGAACCCGGCGGAAACCGAATCACTGTATTTTGTGGCCCGCGGTGATGGCAGCCATTACTTCTCCAAAACCCTGGCCCAGCATCGCAAGGCCGTCCGTGACTATCAGTTACGCCGTCGCGAAGGCTACCGCTCCTCGCCGGGGAGCTCACAGTGAGGGGGCGTTTCATCACTCTGGAAGGTGGCGAAGGCGCCGGCAAGAGCAGCAACCTGGATTGGCTCGCCACCCGGCTACGTGAGGCAGGCAAGACCGTGCTGGTGACCCGTGAACCGGGCGGCACTCCGTTGGCGGAATCCATCCGTAGCGTATTGCTGGCGCCCACCGATGAAAAAATGGCGGATGACACCGAGCTGCTGCTGGTGTTTGCCGCTCGGGCCCAGCACCTGGCAGAAAAAATCCGCCCGGCCCTGGAGCGGGGCGACTGGGTGCTGAGCGACCGTTTTGTGGATGCCACCTGGGCCTATCAGGGTGCAGGGCGAGGCCTTGATCGGGATGCCATTGGCCGCCTGGAGGGGCTGGTGGTACGTGATACACAACCCGACATGACGCTGCTGTTTGATGTGCCGGTGGACGTGGGCATGGCCCGTGCCGGCAAACGGGCGGCACTGGATCGCATCGAGCAGGAAGACCGGGCGTTCTTCGAGCGGATTCGCCAGTGCTATCAGGAACGGGCCGGCAATGAACCGGACCGCTTTCGGGTGGTGGATGCCTCATGTGATCTGGATCAGGTCCGTGCCCAGCTACAGCCGCTACTGGAGGAGATGCTCACATGGGCTTAGCCCGTATTCAGGTTCCCTGTCCCTGGCATCAGGACACCATGGCCCAGCTGCTGGATCAGCATCAGCAGGGACGTCTTCCCCATGCGTTGCTGATCAGCGGCGCGAAAGGCATCGGCAAACTGCGGCTGGCGGAGTCCCTGGCGCAGACATTGCTCTGTGACAAACCCACCGGTGGTTTGCCCTGTGGCCAGTGTCAGGGGTGCCAGTTGAGTGCTGCAGGCACCCACCCGGACCTGCATCGGCTGAGCCCGGAAGACAAGAGCCGGGCCATCAAGATTGACCAGGTGCGCAAGCTGGTGGGCTTTGCCACCCGTACCGCCCAGTACAGCGGCTACCGTGTGGCGATTGTGTCGCCAGCGGAAGCGCTTAACCGCAACGCGCAGAATGCCCTGCTCAAGACCCTGGAAGAACCCGGTGGTCAGACGCTGCTGCTGCTGGTCTGCGATCAGCCGACTCTGTTGCTGCCGACGATTCGCAGCCGCTGCCAGCAGCGAATCCTGCCTCTGCCACCCCAGGAGCAGGCTCTGGAGTGGTTACAGAGCCAGGTAGGGGAGAGTGCCCGCTCGCTGCTGGACGCGGCTCAGGGGGCGCCCCTGCGGGCCCTGGCCCTGGAGCAGGCGGAATGGTTTGCCGACCGTGCCCGTTTGCTGGAGGTGCTGGTGTCGGTGGCGGAGGGGCGTCAATCGGTTGCTCAGGCGTCCCCCATGCTGGCAAAGCATGATCCCACGGAAATGGCCGGGGTGATCTATGGCTGGTTGTCCCGTTGCCTGAATCAGGCCTATTCCGGACAGCAAAGCGCCGATGCGTCGCTGGCGCCCTTGCTGACCCGACTGTCCCGGGCGGTACCGCCGGCGCGTTTGTTGCGCGCCGCCCAGCGGGTACTGGAAGGGCGGCGGGCGCTGATGTCTGGGGCCAACCCCAACAAGGATCTGCTCTACGAACAGTGGCTGCTGGTGCTGGTGGGCGTTGACGCTGCGGCGGCAGCCCACTAATCTTTACCCTATTAATAATAAAGTCTTACTGGTTGTGCTATGCCGCTGATAGGTGTGCGGGCAGCCGGTATGTCACACGAGGCACCCCCTATGAAAATGCCCGGCGGCCGCAGCGGCATCCTGTCGCTTTCCATCAAGGACAAGGCGGTACTGTATTCCGCTTACATGCCTTTCATCACCAATGGCGGCCTGTTCATTCCCACCGACAAGCAATACAAGCTGGGCGAGGAAATTTTCCTGTTGCTCAACATCATGGATGAGGCGGACAAGATCCCGGTGGCCGGCAAGGTGGTCTGGATCACTCCAAAAGGGGCCCAGGGTAACCGCAGTGCCGGTATCGGCGTGCAGTTCTCCGACCAGGACGACACCGCCCGGGTCACCATTGAAAACCATCTGGCTGGCTCCCTGGAATCCGATCGTCCTACGCATACCATGTGAGTTGCGCAACACGCCGCACGCGACATGCAGCAACGCGTTGCGTGTGTAAGGTTTTTTAAAAGCAAGAGACCGCGCCCATGAAATGGGCGCTGTTGTTAAGTTTTAAAGGCAGTTACACGTGTTCCGCGTTGTTGTGTGTCGCGTGTTGCGTGCTGCGTTAGTACAATGCCCGCGTTTGTCATGCCGGAGCATTGAATGTCTGACGTCGCTTTTGTGGATTCCCACTGCCACCTGGACCGCCTTAATCTGGACGCCCATAACGGCGACTTTGCTGCCATGATGGCCGCCACCGCCGAGGCGGGCGTCAGCCACATGTTGTGTATTGGCGTGGATCTGGAAACCTTTCCTGATGTGCAGGCGCTGGCCGAGCAACATGATCATGTTTATGCCAGTGTCGGCGTACACCCGCTCTACAAGGAGTCTCGTGAGCCCCAGGTCAGCGAGCTGGTAGAAAGGGCATCACACCCGAAAGTGGTCGCCATTGGCGAGACCGGGCTGGATTACTTTTATGCCAAAGAGCAGCGGGACTGGCAGCAGCGTTATTTTGTCGCCCATATTCAAGCGGCCCGGGAGACCGGCCTGCCGTTGGTGATCCATACCCGTGGTGCCAAGGACGATACACTGGCGTTGCTGAGAGAGCATGGCCAGGGGCAGGTGCGCGGCGTACTGCATTGCTTCACCGAAGACCTGGACATGGCACAGCAGGCCATCGACATGGGGTTCTATATCTCCATCTCCGGCATCATCACGTTTCGCAATGCAGAAACCCTGCGCGACACCGTCAAGGCCCTGCCGCTGGACCGTCTGCTGATCGAAACCGATTCCCCCTGGCTGGCGCCGGTACCCTTCCGGGGCAAGCCCAATGAGCCCCGCTATGTGGCCCAGGTGGCCGAATGTGTGGCCGAGCTCAAGGGTGTCGACGTCGCTGAACTGGCGCGCATTACCCGCGACAATTTCTTTACCCTCTTCAACAAGGCGCAACCATGAATCCGAATCTGATGCTGGGGCTGGCGGCTCTTGGCGGTGCAGTCTTTGCGGCGCTGCTGGTGCTGTTGATCGAGCGCCGTCGCAGCGCTGGGCGGGAAGCGGAACTGGTAGCCCAGAAGCAGGCGCTATCGGAGCCGCTGGCCCAGGTGCCGTTGCTGCGCGAGCAGCTGGAAACCAGCCAGCGTCGTTTGCAGGACAGCGAATCCCGCCTGCAGCAGCTGTCCTCCGACAAGGCGCGGCTGGAAGAGCGGTTGGCCGGCCAGGAAGAAAAGCTGACCTTTGCCGAGAAGAGCCGCGAACAGCTCAAGCAGGAATTCGAAAACCTGTCCGCGCGCATTTTCGAGCAACGGGGCAAGCAGCTGCAGGAACAGCAACAGCAAGGGCTGGACGGTATGCTCAAGCCGTTCCGCGAGCAGCTGGCGGACTTCCGCCGCCGGGTCGATCAGATCCACAGTGATGAAACTCGTGCGCAGGCCTCTCTGATCGAGCAATTGGGCCAGCTGCGCAGCCTCAACCAGCAGATGCACGAGGACGCCCGCAATCTCACCGATGCCCTGAAAGGGCAGGTGAAGACCCAGGGCAACTGGGGGGAAATGATCCTCGAGCGGGTGCTGGAATCGTCCGGGCTGACCCGTGGGCGCGAATATGAAACCCAGGTCACCCTGAAAGATGAAAGCGGCCAGCGGCGCCTACCTGACGCCATCGTCCACCTGCCTGAAAACAAGGACGTGGTGATCGATGCCAAGGTCTCCCTGGTCGCCTACGAGCGCCTGTCATCGGCCTCTACCAGCGAAGAGCGAGAGCAGGCCCTGCGCGATCACCTGATGTCCCTGCGCAGTCACATCAAGGGACTGGATATCAAGGATTACAGTGGCCTGGAAGGGATTCGCAGCCTGGATTTCGTGCTGCTGTTCATTCCCATCGAAGGTGCCTTCATGGTGGCCATGGAGCAGGACTCCAGCCTCTACACCGATGCCTTTGCCCGCAACATCGTACTGGTCAGCCCCACCACCTTGTTGGTGACATTGCGCACCATCCAGAATATCTGGCGCTATGAATATCAGAACCGCAATGCCCTGGATATCGCCGCTCGTGCCGGCAAAATCTGTGACCAGGTGTCTTTGGTCACGGAATCCCTGGAAGACGTGGGTGACAAACTTGCCAAGGCAACATCGTCCTGGGAGCAGACCCGCAAACGCCTTACCAGCGGTAACGGCAACCTGCTGCGCCAGGCCCATCAGTTGAAAGATCTGGGTGCCAAGGCTCGCCGCAGCCTGCCGGCGCCGGCTGATGAAGATGACTCTGAAGACCTGCAGGACGACAGTGCCGACTGATAAGTCAGTCGGACAATGCGGTGTGAATATTGTAAAAGGTTGCTTTTATACAAAGTGTTTTGCATGATAAAAAATGTGCAGTAAAACTTCGCGCAATATGACGCCATATGTCGTAAAAAACGACAAAAATAGCGATAAAATGACCGGACTTGACGGTCATTTTTGACTATCTTCTGGCACCCGGGTGCCATCGTTCTAATATCAGAACCAGGTCACAGGTATAAGCCGAAATCCTTAGTTAGTATGCGTTGCGTAACGAAACGCTAACTGAGGGTAATTTTATGTATCGTTTGATAGTGGCCCTGCTGCTGGGGGCGGGTCTGGTTCAGACGGTATCGGCGTTGCAAGCCCAACCCCGGGTCATCGGGGGACAGGATGTCACACAGGTGCGGCCGTGGATGGCCGAGGTGGAAATCAGCCGGTCCGGCAATCCCGAGTATGTGGCGACGCTGTGCGGTGGCACCCTGATTGCCCCCCGCTGGGTGCTGACTGCCGCCCACTGTGTCGACAGTGTCGAGGCAGACATGTTGTTCGTCTCCCTGGGCAGTGTTAACCGCACTACCACCAAAGCACCGGAGCAACTGGCAGTCACCGAACTGCAGGTGCATCCTGCCTACAATGCCACCCACTTCCATAATGATCTGGCCCTGCTCAAACTGGCGGCGCCGAGCCGCTCCACACCATTGGATATGGCCAAGCCGCACATCGTTACCGAGCTGGCGGTGGGCAACCACGATGAAGCCCTGCAAGTGCTGGGCTGGGGTTCCACCACCCCGGATGGCTTCGCCCTGACCGAGACCCTGCAAAAAGCAGATCTGGATTTCGTGTCGCAGGGTTACTGCGCCAGCCAGTGGAGTAATCTCACCGGCAACCAGATCTGTGCCGGTGAAATGAATCCCCAGGGCCAGAAGCAGGATTCCTGCCGTGGCGATAGCGGCGGGCCGCTGGTTTACCGCAAGGATGACCAGCAGTGGCTGGTGGGGGTGACCAGCTACGGCCATGAAACCTGTGCCACCGATGGTGTACCGGCGGTCTATAGCCGCGTGGATCGTTACTTGCCCTGGCTGGAAGAGACCACCTCCGGCGGACTGGTGGATCTACAGACCGAAGGCCTCAACGGTGATCAGTACCGCAACACGTCCAGTGCGGTGACCCTGTATCCGCGCATTGCCAACACCAGCACCCGCAATGACGCCCGCAATGTGGGCCTGCGTATCGAGCATCAGCCAGGTCTGTCTGTGTCGGTACCGGGCCTGTCCTGTCGGACCTACACGGGCTACACCGACTGTCGAAACAGTTTGTACCTGGCGCTGGGACAGAGCAGTGCCACCTATGCCGTGACCCTGAAGGCCTCGTCCCGCTGGGCGGATCAGGTGCGAGTCAGCCCGATTAGCGATTCTTACGATTACTTCAGCCTGCGCAGCGAAGCGTTCAATCTGGTATTCAGTAACGAGCCGGATGTGGTGCTCAGCCTGACCACTAACCGGGGCAGCGATGGCCATGTGCGAGTCAGTGCCCTGGTACGCAATGCGGCGACGCATCAGACAGCGGCGCGGGTGCGCCTGGGCTTTGCCCTGCCTGCAGGGTGGCAAACCGTTGAGTTGCCGGGCAACTGTAGTGGCAGTCGTAGTGTTCAGTGCGGTCTTGGGGATCTGGGGCCGGGGCAGTATGTGACCCAGCAATTGCTGGTTTCCGGTGAGGGCTATGACCCCATGACCGTGCAGGTGTGGACCGATAACGGTGATTTTCCAACCGGCGACAGCAAAGCGTATACCCGGCCTGCTCAAGCTCGTAGCGCCAGCAGTGGTGCCAGCACTACGGCTGGGAACGACACCGGTGGCGGCGGTGGTGGCGGTAGTCTGTCGTTCCTGGTGCTGTTGGGGCTAGCCCTGGTTGCCGCTCGACGGCTCCACCAGTGACAGGTGCCGCTGGCGCTCCGGCGCCAGCGCGCCTTGATTGCCTTTCCAGGGCACCGCATCCATGCCCTTGGGAATGTCCGTGAGCTGGAACGGCGCCTTGATGATCTCGAAGTAGGGCGAGTGATCGAAATCCGCGGCGATGATAGCTCGTGGTTGTAGCCGTAGCAGGCGGCTACCGGAACCGTTTTCCTTCACCAGTGGTAGCACCGGGAACTGCACGAAACTGAAAGCATCTGCGACCACGGTGCCAGTCAGGGCCCGGGCCAGTTCCCCGGCCCAGCGACGGAACAGGCTGATGCGCCAGCGTAACGGCAGCCATCGCCAGGGCATCAGGGTCAATAACGCCAGAGCCGCCCATGACTGGCTGCCACCGGCGCCGATTCGGCTGATGGCATAGCGCAATACGTCCTGAGCTTCATTATCACTCAGCCCCTGGGCCCGGCAGACACGGATCTGCCGGCCTTCCAGGGCAGACAATGGCTCCACGATCAGGCCTCGTTCCAGCCGCGCATCGATTACCAGCTGGGTATCAGGTTCGCAGGGGGTGTAATCCCCCAGCAGGGCACGCAGGGCCGGGTCCGCCACGTCATGGAGTCGGCCGATATAGAGCACCGCGCGGGCGAAGCGGCTGTCGCCGATCACCTTGAAGGTACGGTCCACATTACTGTGGCCGGCCACCAGCAGCACGTCGCAGGGTTTGAGCACGGTGCGCAGGCTGTCCAGGTCGGCACTGGGCTGACCACTGAACGGCTCGTCTCGCTGCAGGCGACGGCAGATCCATTGATAAAAGGCCAGTTGGCGACTCATGGGCACTCCATGTGCGGGAAACGAGGTTCTGGAGCTTACAACAGGGCCAGGGTCCGGTCGATGACCGAATAGTCGGTATAGAAATGCGGCGAAAAACGGACCCCGCCACCTCGCTCCGCACAGACCACGCCGGCCTGTCGCAAGCGCTGGAAGGTGTCTGCTGGCGTTTCACCGGGCAGGGTAAAGGTGACAATCCCGGCCCGGCGCTGCCGGTCCACCGGGCTAAGCAGGGAAGCCCCCCGTTCCCGCAGGCCGTCTATCAGCCGCTGGACGCGATCCTGCAGGGCCTCGGCGACTTGCGCCATGCCTTCCTCTTCCAGCAGGGACAGGGATGCCTCCAGGGCATGGGCGCCGAGCATATTGGGGCTGCCACATTCGAAACGACGGGCATTATCGGCCACTTGCCAGTCGGTGGTGGTGTAGTTGCCGGCATTGGCCACCATATGCCAGCCGTGCTGGCGCAGGGTCAGTCTGTCCTGTACCGCCTGGCGGCAGTAGAACAGTGCCAATCCTTCCGGGCCCAGCATCCACTTGTGACCGTCTGCCACCACGAAATCCGCCTTGGCCTGTTCCGCGGAAAAGGGCAGGGCACCGAGGATCTGGATGGCATCGACACAGAACAGGATATCCCGTTCCCGGCAGGCGGCTCCGATGGGCGCCATGTCCATCAGCAGGCCGGTGCCGTATTGCACTGCGGACAGGGACACCAGCCGGGTTCGCGGCCCCAGGGCATCGATGACCGCCTGTTCCGGTTGCGGTGTATCCAGGCTCACGGTAACCACTTCCACGCCCTGATCCGCCAGAGCTTCCCAGGGAATACGGTTGGACGGGAACTCCTGATCGCTGATCACGATCTGGTCGCCGGCCTGCCACTCTATGCCCTGGGCAATCACCGACAGCCCCTCTGAGGTATTTTTCAGCAGGGCGATTTCATCGATGCTGACCCCGCCAATCAGCCAGGAAAGCCGCTCACGCAGACGCTGTTCCACTTTCAGCCAATGGGGGTAATCACGGGCACCGATCTCACAATTCTGGCGAGCGAATTCCGCCACCGCATCTCGGCTACGGGCGGGCCAGGGCGCCACCGCAGCGTGGTTGAGATAAAGCAGGTCTTCACGGTGAGGAAATTCCGGGTGAGCCATGATGCCTCCATGCTGGGCGAGTGAGTCATGACGCTATGCTACCCCCTGAGGCATTTCCATCAATACAAGCCTGTGTTTATAAAAAGGGAATACGTTAGAATTGCGACAGTTAAGCCGTCTTTACGTCTGTCATGGCGGGTTCTGAGGAGAAATAGATGGGTGACCTGGAAAAAGCCACGCGCAAGGCGCAGGAATTTCGTCAACGGGAGCGCCAGATTCTGGATGCAGCCCTTGAGCTGTTCCTGGAAGAGGGCGAAGACCGTGTGACCGTGGAAATGATTGCCGACCGCGTTGGTATCGGCAAGGGCACCATCTACAAGCATTTCGAGACCAAGAACGAGATCTATCTGCTGTTGATGCTCCGCTACGAGGAGGATCTGGCCGAGGTATTTCAGACCATCTCCGGCGGTGATGACAAGGAGCGGCTGGCACGGGAATACTTCCGTTTCCGGATCTCCGATCCCAAGCGTTACCAGTTGTTCGACCGCCTTGAGAACAAGGTGATCAAGGATCATGCCCTGCCAGAACTGGTGGACAAGCTGCATCGCATTCGCGAAGCCAACTTTGCCCGGCTCACCGATATCGTCAAGGCGCGTATTGCCGAAGGCTCACTGGAAGACGTGGACCCGATCTATCACATCTGCTCCGCCTGGGCGCTGGCCCATGGCGCGGTGGCACTGATGGAATCACCGTTCTACCAGAAACTGATCGACGACAAGGATGACTTCCTGGATTTCCTGATCGAGATCGGCATTCGCATGGGCAACAAGGGACAACGGGGGCCACGATGAAACAGGCGGAGGAACTGCTGGCATTGCTGGAAAAGGCGGGCAAGGATGAAAGCGGCCTGCCGCCGGTGCACCAGTGGAAGCCGGAGCGGCATGCGGATATCGACATGCGGATCGCCCGGGATGGCACCTGGTACTACCAGAATTCCCCTATCCAGCGCGAGCGCATGGTGGCGTTGTTCTCCACCATTTTGCTGCGCGAAGGCGATGACTACTTCCTTATCACCCCAGTGGAAAAACTACGCATTCAGGTAGACGATGCTCCCTTTGTGGCGGTGGAAGTGCAGCGCCTGGAAGAGGGCGGCGTGAACAAACTGGTCTTCACCACCAATGTGGGCAGCCACGTGGTGGCAGGCGACAACCACCCCCTGCGTGTAGAAACCGACCCGCAAAGCGGCGAGCCATCCCCGTATCTGCTGGTACGGGAAAACCTGGAAGCGCTCATCGGGCGCTCTGCGTTCTATCAACTGGTGGATTGGGCGTTTGAGGAAGAAGGGAAGCTGTTTGTGGAGAGTGATGGCCAGCGCTTTGAGTTGGGCGCGTTGTAAGAGTGAACAGTTAACAGTGAATAGTTAATAGTTGCGCGAGACACGTAGCCGCAACTTAAACACATGAGGCCGCGCCCAGATACTGAGCGCGGTCTCATGCGTTGTAAAACCCTATTAAGCTGATCGCGTCGCTGTTAACTAAAACCCTCCCGCGACGCTAATCAACAACAACACCCCCAGCACAATACTGACCCCTTTCCAGATACGCAGTTGCCGAACGTCGTTGTCGATGGCCGGCTTACTACTGCGTATCGGGCGGCGCAGGGCGTCGCGGAATTCGGCGGCGTCGGTGAAGCGTTGTTTGGGTTGGTGCTGCAGGGCGACCTGCAACACGTTGTTGATCCACAGCGGGACGAACGCATTGTGCCCCTGCAGGGGCGGCAGGGGACGATGGGCGGATTTTTCATAGCGACCCTGCCAGGGCAGGGACCCGGTAAGCATTTCATGAATGATCACCGCCGCAGAGAAAAGATCGCTCTGTTCGCTGGGCGCGGCGCCATCCACCAGTTCCGGCGCGCTGTAATCCCGGGTGCCGAGGGGAATGCCTGCATTGTGCTGCTCCATGCCCCGGCAATGGCAACTGCCGAAATCGACGATGCGAACCAGCCCGCTGGTATCCACCATGATGTTGTCCGGCTTCAGGTCGCCATGAATCACATCGGCCCGATGCAGGGCGCGGATACCGTTGAGTAACTGATCCGCCAGATACAGTTTCTCCTCCACCGCCACATCCGGGTGTTCCTTCAACCACTGTTGCAAAGTGACGCCATCGATGAACTCCAGATGCTGATACAGGCAACTGGGGTTGTCCGGCAGGGACAGGGTGCGTAGCAGGTGCGCATTGCGCAGGCGCTGGCCTACCCAGCCTTCCATGACAAAGCGCTCCAGCGCATCCCGGTCGTCTTCCAGATTCACCGACGGTGTCTTGAGTACCGATTGTTTGCCGCTCTCATCTTCCACCAGATACAGATGGCTGCGCACACTGGCATACAGCTCCCGCTTGACGGTGAAACCATCCAGACGGATACCGGGGCTCAAGGGGGGAGGCAGCGGCAGGCTGCCGCGCTGACGCAGTGCTTCGTCGGCGCTGGCGTCGGGCAGGCCATCCACCTGCAGCACCTGACAGCTAAGATTGTCATCGCTGCCGCTGGCCAGGGCTGCTTCCACCAGGCTGCGGGCCGCCACTTCCGGCTGGCCACTGGCACGCACGATGCCCTGCATGCGCGAGCGGGACAGGAAGCCGTGTACGCCATCACTAGTGAGCAGGAACACATCCCCTACCTGTAAGTCACTGCTGCTGTAATCCACATCCAGTCGGGTATCGCCACCCATGACACGGGTGAGGACCTGGCGGTCGCCGCCAATCATGCGGCTGTGGTCCCGGGTGAGGCATTCCAGACGCTCATTACGCAGTCGCCAGATACGCGAATCGCCCACCTGGAACAGGTGCGCAGTGCGCGAGCGCAGGATCAGCAGGGACAGGGTGCACAGGTGGCTTTCCCCGGCCAGTGTCTGTCGGCACAGCCATCGATTGAGGGCTTCCAGTACCCGCTGCGCGGAGCGGGGCACACTCCACAATGACGGCGTAGCATAGTAGTCGTTGATAAACCCGAGCACACAGGATTCTGCTGCCTCCCGGGCTGCACCGGCGCTGGACAGGCCATCGGCAAGTGCGGCGACGATGCCCTTGGTACGCAGCAATGAGCCATCAGGAATCTGCATGGCCAGCGCATCCTGGTTGTGCAGCTTGGGCCCGGCGTCACTGTACTGGCCGATACGAACCTGCGGGTGCAGGTCCGGCTCGGGGGTGTTTTCAGCAGCGGTGGATACATCCATCCTTCAACTCTCCTTGGGTTGCCACGGGTTTCTCACTCAATCCCGCGCAGCTTCAAGCGACAACGCGACCCTGGTTTGTTTGTATTTTCATGGCACGAGGCCGCGCTCCGGGTTCCGGGCGCGGCTCGTGACGTTCGGGATTCATGAAATCTTCAAACGCGTTGTAGCTTGAGGCTTGTAGCTTGCAGCTTGTCTCATTACCCCACCTCGATAAGCTGAACGTCGCCTTTCTCGTCGATTTCCGCAATGTGCCCTTTGGGTTCATCCAGGAACTGCACGGCGGCCAGGGCCACGGCAGCACTGGCGGCAATCACCAGGAAGAACGTGGACGGTTCCACAAAGGTCAGCACGGTCAGGAAGATCACCGCACCAGCGTTGCCATAGGCGCCCACCATGCCGGCGATCTGCCCGGTAAGGCGGCGCTTGATCAGCGGCACGGTGGCGAATACCGCACCTTCGCCAGCCTGTACAAAGAAAGAACAGCACATGGTCGCAATCACTGCCAGAGCAATGGGCCAGCTACTGCCGATCTGGCTCATCAGGCCGTAACCCACCATCAGGCCGCAGAGCAGAATGGCCAAGGATTTCTTGCGCCCGAACTTGTCGGAGACCCAACCACCACCGGGACGAGCCACCAGGTTCATGAAGGCGTAGCCCGAGGCCAGCAGACCGCCAGTGACTGCCGACAGGGTAAAGGTATCGGTAAAGAACAGCGGCAGCATGGACACCACCGCCAGCTCGGAGCCGAAGGTCACCATGTACGCCAGATCCAGAATGGCTACCTGCTTGAAGCTGTAGCGGTCGTGCTCGGGAACCCCTTCTTTCAGGTGGTCACGGTTCACCCGCCAGGCCTGGCCAAGCTGTACCACAGCCAGGCTGATAATCAGTGCCGCCAGCAGAATCTGTGTGGTCTGGCCGAAAAGATTCAGATTGGTAGGCCCCAGACGCCAGACGATGACCAGCAGGGCGATATACAGGGGCAGGCTCATGGCCAGGTAGAAAAACAGGTCTTTTTTAGTGCTGACCTCCAGGGCGCTGGCTTTCTTCGGCTTGAAGTAGGACGCGCCCTGGGGAGTGTTGCGTGCCCGCCACAGGAAGAAAATCCCGTAGAGAAAGGAAACGGCACCGGTGGTGGCAATGGCCCAGCGCCAGCCGTCATCACCGCCATAAAGCAGCGCCAGGGAAGGCAGGGTAATCGCCGCGGCAGCAGAGCCGAAGTTGCCCCAGCCACCATAGACGCCTTCCGCCAGACCCACTTCACGGGCCGGGAACCATTCGCTGATCAGGCGGATGCCCACCACGAAACCGGCACCGACAAAACCCATCAGCAGACGGGTCACCGCCAACTGTTCATAGGTAGTGGAAAGCGCAAAGGCCCAGCAAGGCAGAGCGGCCAGCATCAGCAATGAGCCAAACACCAGACGGGGCCCAAAGCGATCCACCAGGGAACCAATCACCACCCGGGCAGGAATGGTCAGTGCTACGTTGAGAATCAGCAGCGCCTTTATCTGTTCCGGGGTGAGGTCGAAGGCTTCCCGCAAATGCCCCATTAATGGCGCATGGGAAAACCACACTACAAAGGTAATAAAGAACGCCAGCCAGCTCAGGTGTAACAGGCGGATACGTGGCGCGGACAGATTCAATAGATTCAGCTTTTGATCGCTCATGACTTCTCCATGCATGGGCGGTTAACGACAGGCTGACCTGAGCAACTCCTGTGCCACCTTTCTAAGTATCTGTTTTTAATGAAATAAAAATGAGTTAACAGGAGGGCGAGCAATAATCGTGCGCAAATCGGGAGCGTTTATGGGCCATGGCGGTGCACGGAAAAATGCATTTTTCTCGTGCACGAACGCATTAAAAGAAAGCAGGGTTTCTGTGGTTATTGCCGGAAAAACAAAATAAATCTATTAAAAACATTGGGTTATAAAGTTGGCACAGGCCTTGCTCGGTGATGGGTGTCAGTCATGCACCGCGAGGGTGAGCCTTATGGCAAAGCAACAACTTCTTCTTATTGGTCACGGCATGGTGGGTCAGCGCTATCTGGAAGCGCTGGTGGCCCAGGGTGGCCGTGAGCATTTCGACATTACTGTTCTGTGCGCCGAGCCGCTGCCGGCCTATGACCGCGTGGGGCTAACCAGCTATTTCTCTGGCAAGACCGCCGACGACCTGTCGCTGGTGCCGGAAGGGTTCTTCGCAGAGCACGACATTACCCTGAAGCTGAACACCAAGGCCGATGCCATTGATCGTGTGGCACGCACCGTGACCACCAACACCGGTGAAACGCTGAGCTACGACAAACTGGTGCTGGCCACCGGTTCCTATCCGTTCGTGCCGCCGATCCCCGGCAACGATCGAGACAACTGTTTTGTGTATCGCACCATCGATGATCTGGATGCCATGATCGCTGCCAGTAAAGGCGGCAAAGTGGGCACCGTTGTGGGTGGCGGGTTGCTGGGTCTGGAGGCAGCCAAGGCATTGCACGATCTGGGCCTGCAAACCCATGTGGTGGAATTTGCGCCGCGCTTGATGGCCGTCCAGGTGGACGATTTTGGCGGTGGTCTGCTCAAGGACAAGATCCAGGAACTGGGTGTCACCGTACACACCAGCACCGGCACCAAAGACATTGTTGATGGTGAAACCTGCAAACACCGGATGAACTTCGGTGAAGACAGCTACCTGGAAACCGATCTGATCGTGTTCTCTGCCGGCATCCGTCCCCAGGACGAACTGGGGCGTGCCTGCGAGCTGGATATCGGCGAGCGTGGCGGCATTGTGGTGAACAACCACTGTGTCACCTCCGATGACAGCATCTATGCCATCGGTGAAGTGGCCCTGTGGGAAGGGCGTATCTTCGGCCTGGTCGCTCCCGGGTATCAGATGGCCGAGATTGCCGCTGAGCACCTGATGGGCAAATGCGAACAGCAGTTCACCGGTGCCGACATGAGCACCAAGCTGAAACTCATGGGCGTGGACGTGGCCTCCATTGGTGATGCCCACGGCAACACCCCGGGTTCACGCAGCACCGTGTTCATGGATCAGACCGCCGGCATCTACAAGAAGGCCGTGATCAGTGAATGCGGTAAGAAACTGCTGGGCGCCGTGCTGGTTGGCGATGCCAATGATTATGGCAACCTGCTGCAATTGTGCCTGAACGAAATGGACCTGCCGGGTGACCCGGCCGCTCTGGTGGCGCCGGTTTCCGATGGCGCGCCGTTGCTGGGTGCCGATGCCCTGCCGGATACTGCCCAGATCTGTTCCTGTAATAACGTCTCCAAGGGCGATCTGTGTGCCGCCATTGATGATGGCGCCATGACTGTGGGCGATCTGAAATCCTGCACCAAGGCTTCCGCCACCTGCGGTGGTTGTTCGGCGCTGGTCAAACAGGTGCTGGACAGTGAGCTGGAAAAACGTGGCGTGGAAGTGAACAACCACCTCTGCGAACACTTCCCGTACTCCCGTCAGGAAATCTATCACCTGGTACGGGTAGGGCAGATCACTACCTTTGATGAGCTGCTGGAAAAACACGGTAGCGGTGAAGGCTGTGATATCTGTAAGCCCACCGCGGCCTCGGTGTTTGCGTCCTGCTGGAACGACTATGTGCTGAACAAGCCCCATGCGGGTCTGCAAGACACCAACGATTACTTCCTGGGCAACCTGCAGCGCGACGGTACTTATTCTGTAGTGCCCCGTGTGGCTGGCGGTGAAATCACCCCGGACAAGCTGATCGTGCTCGGCGAAGTGGCCAAGAAGTACGACCTCTACACCAAGATCACCGGCGGTCAGCGGGTGGATCTGTTCGGTGCTCGGGTGGAGCAGTTGCCGGATATCTGGCGCACCCTGGTGGACGCCGGCTTCGAAACCGGTCACGCCTACGGCAAGTCCCTGCGTACCGTGAAGTCCTGTGTCGGTTCCACCTGGTGCCGTTACGGGGTGAAGGATTCCGTGGGCACTGCCATTCAGGTGGAAGAGCGTTACAAGGGTCTGCGCAGTCCACACAAGATCAAGATGGCTGTCAGTGGCTGTACCCGCGAATGTGCCGAAGCACAGAGCAAGGACGTGGGTGTGATCGCCACCGAGAAAGGCTGGAACCTGTACGTGTGTGGTAACGGCGGCATGCGCCCGCGTCATGCGGATCTGTTTGCCTCGGATCTCACCGACGAAGAATTGATCAAGACCGTGGACCGTTTCCTGATGTTCTACATCAAGACCGCGGACCGGCTACAGCGCACCAGCGTCTGGCTGGAAAACCTGGAAGGCGGCCTGGATTACCTGAAGCAGGTAATTCTGGAAGATTCCCTGGGCATCGGTGCCGAGCTGGAAGCGGAAATGGCACATGTGATCGACACCTACCAGTGTGAGTGGAAGACCACCATCGAAGATGACGAAGCGGTGAAACGCTTCAAGCATTTCGTCAACGATGACAGCGCCGATGACAACCTGAAATACGTGCGCGAGCGCGGCCAGCGTCGTCCGGCGTTTGAGCATGAACGTATCGAACTGGTTGAGGAGGCATGAGCATGAACAGTTCCGTAGCCGTGGAATGGCAAGCTGTGTGCAAGCTTGATGATGTGCTGCCGGGCACCGGGGTGGGCGTACGCCTGCCTGGTCGCCAGGCGGCCCTGTTTCGCACCCGTGATGGCAGCCTGTATGCCCTGGATAACCGCGACCCCTTCAGCCAGGCCAATGTGCTGAGCCGTGGCATCCTGGGGTCAATGGGTGACAAGCGCGTGGTGGCATCACCGATTTACAAGCAGCACTTCGATCTGGAAACCGGCCAGTGCCTGGAAGATGAAGACGTCTCCCTCACTGTCTATCCGGTTCAGGTGGAAGGCGATGTGATCAAACTGGCCGTCCCGGCCTGAATACCGCAAAGGCGACGCAGTAATGAAGCGACTGGTGGTAATTGGTAACGGCATGGCGGCATGCCGCCTGCTGGAAGAGCTTACCTGCCTGGCACCGGATCTGTATCAGATCACGGTGGTGGGGGAGGAGCCCTTTGCCGGTTACAACCGGGTCATGCTGTCGCCATTGTTGTGTGGTGGCACAGACGAGCAGACCATTACCACCTATCCCCATCAGTGGTACCGCGACCGGCATATTCGTCTGATTACCGGTTCCCCGGTGGTGGAGATTCATCGCCATCGTCGTCAGGTGATCACCGCGGCGGGCCATGTGCTCGACTATGATCGCCTATTGCTGGCCACCGGCGCAGCCCCGCGTCAATTACCGGTGGACGGGGTGGCATTGAAAGGCGTCATGAGTTTTCGTGATCTGCATGACGTCAGGACATTATTGTCGCTGCCGGCTGCCCGGGTGGTGGTCGTGGGCGGCGGCTTCCTGGGATTAGAAGCGGCCGATGCGCTGGTGAAACAGGGGCACGATGTGACGCTGGTGCACAGCCGCGGGCACCTGCTTAACCAGCAACTGGATGAAGTGGCAGGTCATCGTTTACAGCAGGACCTGGAAGCAAGAGGCCTGACCTTTGCCATGCAGGCTCGCACCCAATCCATCGAAGACGATGGCGAGGGTCGTGTCGCGGCCGTTCACCTGGCCGATGGGCAGCGCCTGTCTGCCGATTATGTGATCCAGGCGGTGGGCATTGTGCCCCGCGCCGAGCTGGCCGCCGAGGCTGGTCTCACCGTGAATCAGGGCATTCGCGTGGACGATACCCTGCAAACCTTCGACCCGGCCATCTACGCCATCGGCGAATGCGTGGAGCATCGCCAGCGCACCTTCGGCCTGGTGGCGCCCTTGTATGAGCAGGCCTCCGTGTGTGCCAGCCACCTGGCTGAGCTGGGCCACCGTCGTTATCTGTATGCGGACAGTGCCACCCGGTTGAAAATTTCCGGTATTGATCTGGTGTCCTTTGGGGATTTCTCCGGTGAGGGTGACACCCTGCAGCTGGATTTGCCCGGCAGTTACCGCCGGCTACAGATTCGCGACAACCGCATCGTCGGCATGGTGTTGTACGGTGACGTGGGCGACAGCGCTTTCTTTGAAACCCTGTGGCGGAACCGCACGGATATCTGTGCGATGCGCGCCACCCTGTTACTGGGTGAAGCCTTCTGCAATCTGCCCGGCAATGGTGGCGACAAGCAGGAGGAAATTGCCGCATGAGTATTTGTACCACCTGTCCTTATTGCGGCGTCGGCTGCGGCATTAAAACCGACGGCATCGAGTTGCAGGGCGACAAGCAGCACCCGGCCAATGCCGGGCGCCTGTGTGTGAAAGGGTCCTCGGTACTGGAAACCCTGGGCGATCAGGATCGCCTGTTGCAGCCGGAAGTGAATGGGGAAGTGGTGCCCTGGGATCGTGCCCTGGATGAAGTGGCGGACCGTTTCCGTCGTATCGTCGATGAACACGGCCCGGATGCAGTGGCATTCTATGTATCCGGCCAGTTGCTCACCGAAGACTATTACGTGGCCAATAAACTCATGAAAGGGTTTGTCGGCAGCGCCAATATCGATACCAACTCCCGTCTTTGCATGAGTAGCGCGGTGGTGGCCCACAAGCGCGCCTTTGGCGAAGACGTGGTGCCCGGCTGTTATGAAGATCTGGAGCTGGCGGACCTGGTAATTCTCACCGGCTCCAACACCGCCTGGGCGCATCCCATCGTTTACCAGCGCATCGCCGCCGCCAAACAGGCGCGCCCGGAAATGAAAGTAGTGGTGATCGACCCCCGTCGTACCGCCACCTGTGATCTGGCAGACCTGCACCTGGCCATTCGCCCGGGGCAGGACGTGCCCCTGTTTAATGGCCTGCTCACCTGGCTGGATGATCACAACGCCCTGGACCAGGATTACATCGACGCCCATACCGACGGCTTTGATGACACCTTGAGCACGGCGCGTAAGCAGGGAAATGATTGGGACACCCTGGCCGAGCAGATGGGGGTCAGCAAGGTAGACCTGACTACCTTCTACCACTGGTTTGCCGCTTGCGAGCGTACCGTCACGGTTTTCTCCCAGGGGGTGAATCAGGCCCGTAACGGTTCCGATCAGGGCAACGCCATCATCAATGCTCACCTGGCCACGGGCCGGGTAGGCAAGCCCGGCGCCAGCCCGTTTTCCATTACCGGTCAGCCCAATGCCATGGGCGGTCGCGAGGTAGGGGGGCTGGCCAACCAGCTTGCCGTACACCTGGATATTGATAACCCGGATCATCATGCCGCCGTGGCAGATTTCTGGCAGACCGACACCCTGGCGACCGAAAACGGCCTCACCGCCGTGGACCTGTTCAATGCGGTGGAAAGCGGTCAGGTCAAAGCCGTGTGGATCATGGCCACCAACCCGGTGGATTCCCTGCCGGAAGCGGATCGGGTACGCCATGCGCTGATGGCCTGCGACACCGTGGTGGTGTCCGACTGCGTGGCCAGCGGCGACACCCTGGCCTGTGCCGACATCCGCCTGCCGGCCCTGGGCTGGGGCGAAAAATCCGGCATGGTCACCAACTCCGAACGCTGCGTGTCCCGTCAGCGACCTTTTGTGAAAGCCCCGGGCAACGCAAAGGCAGACTGGTGGATTGTCACCGAAGTGGCCCGACGCATGGGCTACGCGTCAGCGTTTCCCTATCAGCACGAACACGAGATTTTTGCCGAGTACTCGGCGCTCACCGCGTTGGCGGGCAGATTTGGCAAGCGGCTGGATATGACCGCTGCTGCGGACCTGAGCGCCGACCAGTATGAGCAGTGGCAGCCGCAACAGTGGCCCCTGCAAGGGAACCCTCGCTGCTTTGGCGACGGACGCTTCGCCACGCCGAATGGTCGTGGCCGTTTTGTTGTCTGCGAGAATCCCAAGGTGCGTCAGATCGGTGATGCCTTCCCGATCATTCTCAACAGCGGCCGTATTCGCGATCAGTGGCATACCATGACACGCACCGGTCGCGCCGGGCGCCTGTTTGCCCACCTGAGCGAACCCTTTGCCGCGTTGCACCCCAAAGATATTGAACGTTATCGACTGAACGAGGGCGGCTTCGTGCGCCTTTCCAGCAAGGTCGGTGACGCCCTGGTGCGGGTAACCAGTGATGCCGGGCAACGCCCCGGCACTGCGTTCATGCCCATGCACTGGACCGATCAGTTTTCTCGCCGTGCCCGGGTGGATGCCCTGGTACCGGCACGTCTGGATCCGCATTCCGGCCAGCCGGCGTTCAAGCATACGCCGGTCAACGTCAGCGACTGGCAACCCCGCTGGCATGGCTGGTTGTTCACGGCGGCACCCCCGCCCGCCGTGGAGTACTGGGCCCGAGTTCCCGTTGATGCATTTTTGCAGACGGGCCAGGTACAACGTTATCGGCTGGCCGGTGATGCGGACCTAACCGAACAACTGCTTCACGACTGGATGCCCGACGCTGCCCAGTGGCTGGCACTCAATGATCCGGCCAGCGGGCATTTTCGTCGCGCGGCCCTCGATAAAGAGGGTCGCTTGCTGGCCTGGTTGGCCATCGGCGAGGAGCTGCCGCTGTGCGATGTGGAGTGGCTGGCGAACTGTTTCGCCGACGAGACAGAAACCCAGCACCTTGCGTTGCTCGCTGGGCAACCGGTGGATGCAGGCCCTGACCTGGGGCCGGTGATCTGTAGCTGCTTTCAGGTACGCCAGAAAACCATCGAAACCGCGGTGGAAGAGGGCGCGGACAACGTGGAAGCCATCGGCAAAGGCTGCCAGGCAGGCACCAACTGCGGCTCGTGTATTCCTGAGCTTCGCGGTCTGCTGGAAACCTGCAGTGTTTGATCGAGGGCGAGTTGCGAGGAGCGAGTGTCGAGTTACGAAAATCAAAACCGTGAAAAAACAAACCGGATAGCTTTTCGCTTTTCGTAACTCGCTCCTCGTAACTCGTCACTGTCTTTCCCGAACATTTCCCGCTTTCCTGTCACCTTGCCCGAATTCCGATCAGCGCTTAGTCTCGAAGCAACGGTTTCGATGCGGCGCGAGCCATGAAGGACAACAAGAAACATTATCCAGCACTGAGCTGGCAGGGCAGGGCCATCAATGCGGTGGCCAAGGGCATGGTCAAGCCGGTGATCAGCCGACTGAAATTTTCCCGTCGTTTCATGAAGTTTTCCCAACTGGGTTTCGATGCGGTGACGCTGGCGTTGCCGGTGCCATCCGACGTGCATATTGCTCGTGCACAAGTGGGCGGCGTGCCGGGGGAGTGGTTAATTACCGGCCGGCGGGTGCGTAGCAACCGGGTGGTGTTGTACTTCCACGGTGGCGCCTATTTTTTTGGTTCGCCTCGTTCCCATCGCGCTGTTACCTGGCGGCTCAGCCATTACTGTCGCGCCAAGGTGTTGGCGCTGGATTACCGACAACCGCCGGACTGGGCGTACCCGGCACCGCTGGAAGATGCGGTGCGTGCCTACAAGGCATTGCTGGACACCGGCTACAGCAGTGAGCACATCGTCTTTGCCGGGGATTCCGCCGGCGGCAACCTGGCGCTGGTGACCATGCTGCGATTGCGGGAACTGAAACTGCCGTTGCCCTCATCGGCGGTGCTGATCAGCCCCTGGGGTGATCTGACCTGCTCCGGTGACAGTATCCGTGACAATGCAGACAACGAGCCCCTGATTCCCCTGGGGGCGCTAAATTTTGCC
>NZ_JBNPEC010000045.1:0-6487 GCF_051117345.1 Alcanivorax sp. | reverse complement strand
TATCAACGCTACTGCTTTGAATAACGATCAATTCATCCGTTACGGCATTGACGATACTCGCATCAATATTGGACGTTGCCCATTGTGTCACCTGAAACGAGCCTCCCACCGCATCCGGGGGAAGTACCGCCTTGACCACCACCGCAACGCCACAGCGTCCATTGACAAGATCCGTGACAAAACGCCCCGGACACTGCCCGCTGCTGTCCGGAACCGGCAGCGGCCCGGTATCAACAACCCCGCTTCCTGAGCTGTCTACCAGCGGTGTATTACCATCTGCCCGGAAGAGTCGGAAGACCGTGCCCTCAGGGAAGGGATTGGCCAACGGATTCCCCTGCCGGTCGTTGGCCGGATCCAACGTCACATCGAAGGTGTCTGTGCCATCCCCCGAATTCCATAGCGTATTGGTAAACGCCACCGTTGCCCCCTGGGAGGCACTGGCTACCTGCACCACATTACCTACCGCCTGGCTATCATCGACACCGACCGAACTGTCGCCGCCATTGTTGTTAGCCACCACGGCCGGATTTTCGGAACGATCCGTCACAGTGAAACGCACTGTATTAGAAATAAAAACGGCAGGCGGCGGACTGCCCACTGGCACAACCCCTCCGGCGCCAAACTGCAACGTTTGGGACTCATTCTGGTAACGGTATCCAGCCTTGTTGCGAATACCGTTACCAGACGCAATATCTTCATCCACGTTAACCGAGAAAGTTAGCGTTCCTGTGGCACCCGCCGGGACACTGGCCACCACCGCTCGCACCCGACCCTGACATTCCGGCTCAATTGCGGAGGCATCATAGGCGCAGAACGTAATCTGCTCGCTGCCGCTGCTCTGGCTCCCGTCCTCAGCATCAGTCAGCACCGTGTTTCCGGTCTGACTCCAAAGGGCAGAACCAGGTACATAGATCAGCCCACTGGGGAAATCATCGCCATTCAAGTCCTGATTGTTCGTGGGCAGGATATCCTCGAGCAAAAATTCGGTGGCCGCCTGGCTGGAGAGGTTTCGATAACGAAGCGTCACGGTATAGGGGCCACTGGGGGACAAGCCCCGTGAAGCGCTCAAACTTTTTGACACCTCCATCACCGGACCATCAACCAGGGTAATCCTGTCACGGTTGGAGTCACTCAAAAGAGGGTTTTCATTGCTGATGACCTGAATATCCAGGCCATCGATTTCTGTTCCCAAGGAACCCAGCGGAACCGCCTCCACCACAAAATCGAAACTATCACCCGCATCAACCACCGGCGTCAGCGTGTTCCAGCATCCGTTGGCATCGGCACTGGCATCATCAAAAAGCAGATTGCCGGCATCCGCCTGACCATCATTGTTGGTATCGGCATATACGCGCCAAGCATCGATGCCGGCACCGGCCAGATTGTCGACACAAAGCGTGTAGCGATCTGGCCCGTTACCGGTATTACTCAAACGATGGGGAAAGGAAACAGGAGAACCGCTGGCACCGGGTTTCAATTGGGCACTTTCCAGAGAAAGCGAAGGCACAGCCAATACCCGCGTCTCGACCAGATTGGAGGTAACACTCTGAACCTCTGCCAGCTGAGCACAGCCATCGTCAACGCAGGCCCGGAAGGATGCGGAAGCCTGGTTGCTAATTACAGAGCCTGCTTGAGGAGCCGCCGCATTTACGGCCCCTACCAGGAGCAACAGGGCTGTCGTCAGCAGCAACCAAACTTCACGTGGAATCATAGGGCGGCCCTTACTGTACTGGCTTTGGTGCAACAAAATCGTCACCACCACTGCCTTCAAAGTCGACACGCAACACAAGGGGGCGACCGGTTTCATCCAGCGGCATCAGTTCAACACGGCGATTAATGATGCGATCAGACTGGCTGTCACTAGCCAAAATCGGTAGCTCCTCACCCAAAGGGGCCTCCTTGATACGCGATGCCACCAACCCATTGGATTCGAGATAAGCCCGTACAACCTCCATGCGGCGTTCCGCTAATTGACGATTGTAAGACTTGCTGCCTAACTTATCCGTAAATGCCTGAACACTGATTTGCAGCCCATCAAATTGCTGCAGAATAACCAGATTACGATCCAGACGTTTTTTCTCTTCATTGCTTAAACCGTTTTTATCGAAGCCGAAATATACCGCCGGCTCCCAAAGCTGACCTTCAGCCTGAGAACCGGCACCCGCCAATGCCGTCACCATAACCATACCGGTATCCGTCACCGTTGCCTTTACCGGGCAGACCTCGTCATATTCCGCATAAAGCGCTTCTGTACTGACACAGCCGGATAGTATTGCCCCCAGCATCAACCCCAGCACCTTTTTCAAAGGGCTCATCGCGCCTCTCCCATATAGCTGCGCTGGCCGGCAGCCTTGCTGCCCAGCCAGCCCAGATCATCTTCATCAAACTTGTATTCCAGGCCGATATACAGGCCTTCCACGTTGTAGCCTTCCGGATCAAGATCGTCGTCGCGGAAACCGGAAAAGTTGTAACCCACACCCATACGCAGATTGCGACGAACCAGAGCATTCACCCCCACCCCGTAACTGAAACGTCGCTCGCTAACACCTTCAGTGGTCAGCGCGCCGCCATGCAGATCCAGATCAAAGCGGCGGGAAATGTCCCAGATGATACGACCATCGGCCACATAGGCATCGGTATCCACATCCAGATTGTCCAGCTCGGTTTGCTGCCATTTTGCGCCAATACGGCCGGAGAAAATCCAGTCGTCATGGGGCTGGAAATTATGGTGGTTGGAGACGATGTGCACGCGCCGATCACTGGCGGCTTCGCCCCCCCACTGGGTTTTCCATTTGTACATGAACAGCATGTGGTGGCGATTATCCAGACGCGGGCGGCGAGCCATGCCCAGGGTGACTATGTTGTCGCCCTGCTTGGGCTGGCCATCGAAGTATTGCAGCCGCAGGTCATCACGCACTACGGCAGACCAGTCCAGATTGACGCGCCAGATGTTGGCAGCACTGAAGCCGTAGTAGGTGCGCTCATCGCCGAAGCGGGTTTCCACCCGGCCCAGAGTGCGGCGATTAGGATTGCGTTTGTCTTCTGCCGCCAGCGACAGGGCGGTGGAATCCTGGCTGGTATTGCCTTCCAGGGTTTCAATCCATTCCGCCGACGGACTGAAAGTCAGGCCCGGTTCGATTTCGAAGTGCGAACGTACCCCGTTGGCTGCCGCCACATCACGACCGTCCTGGGCACCGCGCAGGCGGTACTCGGAAAATACATCGGTGCTGCGGCTGAGCGCGGAACGGACGCCAAAGGTGAACTGGCGGGTCTCCACGTCGTTGTTCAGCAGATTGACACCACTGAGACTGTTGATCAGCTCATAGCGGCTGTAGAGGCTGGTCTTGTCGGTAATCCCCAGATCCGCATCGGCGGCAATACGACGACGATCACGGTCATTGAAGGCCTGCTCGTATTCCGAGCCCACGGTCAACGGCTTGCCGAACAGGCGCGTACCCTGACTGGCACCCAGAACCCAGGTTGCGAAGCGGTCTTCCCCTTGGTCATCTTTCTGTTCGATGCCCCGGGCCCCGGCACGTAACTGGGTGGCACCGATCTGTTTCTTGCCGATCAGACCCAGGCTACTTTGCGCGTCGTCATTTTCCAGGGACTGGGAATGCACCGCTTCCACCTGGGCGGACAGACTGCGCGACAGCACCTGCTCGTGATCCAGACGCATTTCTTCGCGGGATTCAGCAATGCCCGCCGCCGGGTTACGGAAACCCTCTTCGGCCCGGGCCCAGCGAAGATCGGTACTGGAGCCGTCCTGCCAGCGCCATTGACTCCCCAGGCTGACCGCCCCACCTTCGCGATCGTCATCATTGTTTTCCATGGTGGCTGACGACGCATAAATACTGTTCTGGTCGGTGAGGGCGTACTCCGCAGCAACGCTACTCAGGTCAAAGCCTTCACTTTCATGCTCATCGCGGGTGCGGCTGGCGCTGACAGTCAGCTTGTCACTGAGTTGGTAGCGGAAGCGGGCGCCCAGCACGTTGTATTCCTCGGCATCAGACGCTTCTACGTTATAGCTGGCACGGATGAATACCGGATTCAGGTTTTCATCCACCGTAGGAATGACGTCATGAAAACGGATATCGCCAGTGAAGTAATTCACCGAATAATCCACGTAGCGGGTCAGTGGCTGAGTGGAAATCACCAGCCCCGGATTGCCGCGATCGCGGACAATCAGCTCCAGGGTTTCGCTGTCGCGGGCCGGGCGGTTGGCCAGGGTGAACAGCAAGGCGGTACCGTTACCGGGAATTTCCTCGCTGACCTGCTCGTATTCCGGCCGGGCGCCGAATACCTGGAAGCGGGCCCGGTCATTTTCGTAAATGGCGTTAAGACCGGTGAGGGTGCGCTGCACCCGACCAAGATCCTGGAAGTCGTAATTGGGGTCGGTCAGGTAATCGCCCCACAGCAAACTGCTGCGATCCTTTTCCAGCTTCGCGTACAGCTTGCTGCGGCTGCGGGCATCATAACCGCGCACCGACGCATCGCCGGCGATGGGATAGGAATCTGACGGATTCAGGTCGCGGCGGATCTCTTCATCATCGTCCAGATCATTATCCGTATCGTAGGCCAGCGTCAGGTGAGCACCACCGCGCACCGCCCCTTTGAGGAAGACGGCACCGTTGGCATCCAGCTCTTCTTCAGGCAGTGAATCGCCAATCTCCGTGGGCGCATTGCCGTTATCACGCAGATTGCCACCAAAGCCCTGACGCAACTGCACATAGCCGGTAGCGACTAGAGGCCGCATGGGCGCTACCTGTTCGACTCTTGCGGTGGCGACAAAGTCTTCCACCAATGCTCGTAGCCGGATCGGACCGGTGTATTCGGTGCTGCGCAGGTGAATCATGCCTTCGCCGTCGCTGACCCGTATCTGGTGGCCAGGGTTGTCCGGTTGCAGATCCTCTTCCAGCCAGTCGCCCTTGTCGTTTTCCAGGGTGACAAAATACGTGCCCCGTGCCGGGTTACCACGGGCATCGAGCATACGCACCCTGATCGGCAGCGTGGAACGACCGCCATCCGCCGCCAGGGTATCTTCTACCGGCTCCAGCTCCAGGCTGCGCGGTGCCTCCGGGCGCAGGATCTCGGTACTGGCAAGCACCCGTTCGTTACCGAAGGGATCCAGGGCTTTTACTTCGACCTGGTTGTCACCCTCTTCCATTGCCACACCGTACCAACTCAGCACCTGAACCTTTTCACGACGGTTCAGCACCTGCTCGCCCAATTGACTGCGCGGTACCTTCTTGCCGTTCACGTACAGCTCCGGCTCCACACCGGCTCGCACCACCACCTGTAAACGGCCATCCCGGCTGATGCCGTCCTGCGGCCATAACCAGGTACCGGCAACGCCCTGCTCCCGCGTCACTTTTGCCGCGATGGCCTTGGTGTCGTCCATCTGAGCGTCAGCTAACGGAGCCGTGTTTTTCTCCTGGCCGGCTGCCGGCTGGCTGCGGCTGACCTGATCCCAGACTTCCGCCAGGTTGGCATCGCCGGTCTGGGTGTAAACACCACTGCCCAGATCGCCGCCGCCATCTGCCTGGCACAGACGGTTATTCACGTAGCTATCGCGCAGCGGATCGAAGCGGGCCGCCTCATCCGGCATCCATGCACAGGAGAGCGACGCATTACGGGCTTTCAGGTTTTCGACGATGGCGTCACGCTGGTCCGCTGGCGGGCACATGGCTGCAAAGTCCGCACGGTGGTATTCCCCCGGGCGCAGATCCAGAAAGCGGCTTTGTGGGTCGGCAGCGTGACGGTTATCAATGGGCTTGAGTTTCAGCCCTTGCGGCAACGTCAGCGGATCCACCTTGATGGTGTGCAGTCCCGGGCGCAGACCATAAAGACTGTATTGCCCGTTTTCATCAGTGATCACCCAGGAGCCGTCGGACAAATACAGCTTCACACCGCCCACCGGATATTCGCCGTCGTTCTGCAGGTTGTTACAGTCGTTGTCCACGTAGATCTTGCCGAACACCATGGCGCGATCCGACAGCACGCCTTCGTTACGCACCTGGACTTTCGCTTCCCCTTGATTGGAGAAATAGGTGAACCCGGAAGCGGTGTTTGCCTGAGCAGTGGCCCGGTTGATGCCGTCGCTGTCCACCGCGCCGGCAGACAAACGCAGGCCATAATGCAGCGTGACGGTACTGCCCGGCTGTAGCGGCAGCGGCTGCGGACCATTGCCTGTCTGCTGCTGGATCAGGAAGGTCAGCTGGTTGCCACCGTTGTTGGCAGGCGCGGGAATCTCGATGCGCTGATCGTTGATTTCCAGCCAGGCGCTGTCTTCGATATAACGGAACCCATAGGGAAGCCGGTCAACAATACGGCCAGCGAACAGCTCCGCATCATGGTTACTGGTGAGATCAATACGGTAGGCCAGCACATCGCCCACTCCTGCCTGCTCAGCTTCCACCTGCTTGTCCAGTACCAGCACACCCGCCGTAGTTGCCGCAGAGGGATCCAGCGGGATATCCACAAACAC
>NZ_JBNPEC010000137.1:0-6559 GCF_051117345.1 Alcanivorax sp. | reverse complement strand
GCGACGTGCAGACGGACAAGGCGGTGGCGTTGTTCAAGTTGTTCGATGAGCTGCCGTTGTCATCGTTTGTGTCCTTCCTGGCGGTGTTGCTGATCATCACCTTCTTTGTGACGTCGTCGGATTCCGGCTCCCTGGTGGTGGACTCGCTGGCGTCCGGCGGGGTGCTGAATACGCCGGCCTGGCAGCGGATTTTCTGGGCGGTGCTGGAGGGGACCATTGCCGCTGTGCTGTTGTTGGCAGGTGGTCTCAAGGCCTTGCAGACGATGACCATCGCCAGTGCCTTGCCCTTCGCCGTTATCATTATTCTGGCAGCGATTGGCATGTGGCGGGCACTGGTGATTGAAGGGCATCGGGAAACCAGTTTGCGTATGCATATGGCTACGCGCCGTCACATGACCGGCTCCCAGTGGCGCCATCGTCTTAAAGGGATGATGGACTTCCCCGGCCGCGACAATGTGGAAGCCTTTATCCGCGGTGCTGCCATGCAGAGCATGGAAAAAGTGGTCAAGGAGATGAAGGAGTCTGGCTGGGATGCCAGGGTGTTGTTCGATGACAACCTGATCCGTGCCGAGTTGCAGGTGGAGCGTGAAGGGCACGTGGGCTTCGTCTATGACATTCGCCTGGTCAGCCAGCCAGTGCCCGGTTTTGTCACAGCGGGGGGCACTTCCACGGTAATGAAAGAGGAAAACTACTACCGGGCGGAAGTGTTCCTGCGTCGGGGTGGTCGTTCCTACGATGTGTTTGGTTATGACGAGGATGACATCATCCGCGACATTCTCGACCAGTTTGAAAATTACCTGCACTTTCTGGATCACACCCCGGGCAAACTGCCCTGGGAAATGGGTGAGCACGATGACCTGCTGCATCCGCCGGAGGATAATTAGCTACGAGCTACGAGCTACGAGCTAGAAGCTAGAAGCTAGAAGCTAAAAATTCCGCCGCTGCTTGGCCAGTTTCTCCAGCCACATCAGCGTGTCCACCTGGGTAACCAGGTGATCCAGATAGGCGGGGGAAAGGTCGCGCAAGGTTTCCAGGGCGCGGGTGACCAGCCGGTGGGAATTGAGCGGGCCGGCGTCGCTGGGAGTCTGATGGATGGCCTGGGCGATGCGTTGGCGTTTGCGCTGGTTTTGCTGTGTGGCGCGGACCTGACGCAGGGCTTTCAGCTCTCGTGGGCCGCTATTGTCCGCCGGCGTTGCCGGGGTAGTGATGCCGTGCCGGGCCAGTACGCTTTGTTCCTGCTGGCGTAGCAGGGCGGTCATCGGGTCTCTGTGGTGGTCGTCTTCCTGTGGTGTCTGGTTTGTATAGCAGGCGTGCAGGGCGGCAAACGCAGAGGGGTCTTGCTGTCGTTGGCGGGCGCGCAGATGGCGCAGCAGGGCTTTCAGGTCCCCGCTTTCCCGCATGGCAGCCACGGGCTCGCCCAGCCCCTCTTCGGCCAGTTGTGCATCCACCCGGGCCCTCTCGGCCTGAAACGTTTCCTGAAAATTCTCCAGCGCTGTGGCCAGCCGCGTCAGCGGCGTGGGGCTGACCCGTGTCAGCTTGCCGAGGCGCTCAACCTGGGCTTCCAGGTAGCGAAAGCGGACCGGGTCAAAGCGGGCAGCGCCCTGCTCGCGCAAGCTCGCCAGCTGTTCGGCAATGGCGCTGAGCGAGGCAGTGCTGAAGGTAGAAGCATCAGCCATTGCCGTTGGCCCCTTCTGCCTGGCTGGCATGCTGCGCGGTACTGACCTTGTCGCCCTGGCGGGGCACGGTGGTCAGTTCCACCCGGCGGTTCTGGGCCCGGGTGGTGTCGCTGTCGTTGGGCACCACCGGCTGGTGGGGACCGAAGGCGGCGGCGAAGACCTGGTCGGCGGGCATGCCTTGCTGGATCAGGGTGCGCGTCACGGTGAGTGCCCGTTGGGCGGACAGGCCCCAGTTGTCCTGGTAACGGCGGTTGCCGCGCTGGATCGGCAGGTCATCGGTGAAGCCGCTGACCATCAGCAGTTCGTCGTGCTGGTCGAGAAACACCTGCAACGGCTTGGCCAGATCGCGCAGCAGTTCCTCGCCCTCCGGCTGTAGCTGGTCCGAGTTGAGCTGGAACAACACGCTGCCGCTGATGCCGATGCGGCCATCGCGGAAGGTGACCCGGCCACTGGCCAGGGGATCGGCCAGCGCCTCTTCCAGGGCCTGGCGGCGCTGCTCTTCGGCTACCCGCCGGGCCTTCTCCTCTTCCAGTGACTGGCTCAGCTCCAGCTGAATGCCGATGACCCACACCAGCACCAGCACCAGAATGCCCACCAGGGCGGCCATCAGATCGGAGAAGATGGCCCATACCGATGAGCTGTCGCTGTCGTGGAGATCGTCCATCAGTTGACCTCGCTGGTCGGGCGTTCTTCGCTGTGGGCGTCGTTGCCGTTGGCGCTATTGAGCGTGCCGAGGGCGTCGATCACTTCCTTCTGCGAGGCCATGCTCAGTTCGATCACCTCACGAGCCTGCTCCACATAGTAGTTGAGCTGTTCGTCGGCCCGGGCGGAGGACTGCTCCAGACGGCTTTCCACCTGCTGCAGATTGTCCAGCAGCTTGTCGTTGGCGTCGCTGAACACCTGCACAGCGGTGGCGAAGGCATCGCTGAGGCTGGCCACTTCGGCGGCGCTACCGGACACATCGCCGGCCACCTGGTCGAGCTGCTCGCTCTGGGCGCTGACCTGCTGGGCGAAGGTGTCGCTGACCTGGGTGAGGGTGTCGCTGGCGGTGGTGATCAGGGTTTCGATGGCCTCGCGTTGGGCGCCGGCAGCATCGCGTTGGCCGCTGAGCAGGGTGTCCAGCTCGGCCATGATGCGGCGGCGCTCGTCCAGCAGTTCGTTGTCCCGTTCGCTGCTGCGGGTCATTTCCTCGCGCAGGCGGCTGATCACTTCTGCCGCGGCTTTCGGGGTTTCCGAGGCGGTTTCGATCAGGCGAGTCATGGGCGCTTCCAGGGCGGTGCCCAGTCGGCCCAGGTGCTCGCTGACGGTGCCTTCCAGCTGTGCCAGCCGCTCGCTGGCGGCCTCGCTGCGGCCGGCTTCCGCGTCACGCAGGGCAATCAGTTCCTCGCGCACGGTGGTCACCAGATTCTCCAGGCCGGTTTTCTGGCCATCCAGCAGGCCGCTGGCGCTGTTCTGGAACTGGTTGTTGTGCTCGCTGAGGGCGCTGCGCAATTCGCTGATCAGAGTGGTGCCGGACGCCTGTTGTGCGTCGATGCCGTCGCGCCACTGGGCGGCGGCCTGGTCGCTGACCTCGCGGAACTGGCCGGTGACGGCGGTGAGCTGCTCTTCGCTGGTGCGGGCCAGCTGCTGCTGGGTATCGCGCACTTCCTGCAGCAGGCTGTGGCCGGTGTCCTTCTGCTCGGCCAGACCTTGTTGCCACTGTTGCAGGGCCAGCTCGCTGGCGCTGCGGAATTGCTCGGCGATGGCGGCCAGTTGCTGTTCGCTGGCGCTACCCAGTTCTGCCTGGGTGCTGCGCATCTGTTCCAGCAGCTGGCTGCTGTTGTCGCGGAACTGGTCGTGATGAGCGGCCAGGGAGGTGCTGATATCGTTGACCAGCCGGGCGCTGGTCTGCTGGTGCTGCTCAAGCCCCTGCTGCCAGTGTTGGGCAGCGGATTCCGTGGTCTGGTGGAACCGTTCGGTGAGGGTGGCAAGCTGCTTTTCGGTGATGGCGTTGAGCGTTTCGTGGGTGCCCTGCACCTGCTGGCTGAGATCTGCCAGGGATTGCTGCATGATCGGCTGGATGTTTTCCACCGCCAGGCGGCTGCTGTCCGCCAGGGTTTCCTTCAGGGACTGGCTGACGGAATCCGCCAGGGTACGGTACTGGTCGGTGAGGGTGTGGTGGAAATCCTGCTGGTTGCGGGTCAGGGACTCGCTGAGTTGTTCGCCCATTTGTTCCATGCGCCCGGTGAGCCCCTGCAGGGCGCCGACCAGCTCCGGGAAAATGCGCGATTGATCCTGCAGGGCGGTGTAGGCGGACTGACGCTGATGGTCCATTGAGAAGGCATGCAGTTCCAGGTCCACCCGGTCGTCCAGCTTGCGTGACACGGCCATGCGGTCGCGGCGACACAGAGCGGCGCTGAGCCCCAGCATGGCGGAGGCGGCGACACCGGCAATGGAGGTGCCAAAGGCCAGGCTGAGCCCGGCGATGGGCGCGGCCAGGGCGCTGCGGATAGCGGTCAGCTCGCTGCTGCCATCCAGGGCGGTGGCGGCGCCTTGCAGGGTGACGATCATGCCCACGAAAGTACCCAGCAGACCCAGCATCACCAGCAGGCCGGTGAGGTAGGGGGTCAGTTGGGGGCCGGGCAGGGGCGCCGGGTGGCCGTCGATGCGGCGGTGTACCGCGTGGCGCAGGCTGCCGGGCAGGGCCTTGAGCCAGTGAGTCAGGCCATCGCGGCTGCTGGGCAGGTCATCGAGCTGCTGGTCCAGGGTGGCGGTGGTGCGGCGAAAGCGCACCAGCTCGGCAAAGCCCAGGGTATAGGCGGCGGCGATGATCAGGGTCACGGTCAGGGCCACCGGGTTGCTCAGAAAGGTGGCGGCGATCCAGACCACGGCAATGGCGCCGAGGAGAAAGGGGACAGCAAAAAGAAAGCGTCTCATACGGTCTTGCTTACCTCGTTATGGGTGGACTGGTTGCCCGTCGCGTCGGCGACAAGGGCGTCCAGCAGGCCGAGTATGGGTTCCTGGCGGGCGTCCAGCTCGGCAAGTAACAGTAGTTGCAGTTCACGCCGGAACTGGCTCAGCCACCCCTGTGGGGCGAGCCAGTCCTTGACGGTATGAAAGGGATCACGGGTGTCCCAGAGGGTGCGATAGCGTTTTTCCAGAAAACCGGGCAGGGCGCCGAAACAGTGGCGCACGTAGCCGCTCAGGCTTTGTTCAAACACCGCATCCAGCTCCGCCAGCCGGGCCATGGTCTCGCTGTGGCCGATCAGGATACGGCGGGCTCGCTGGCGCAGGTTGCTGAGCCCGGCAATCATCTGCCGCTGGTGGGCCTGGTAGAAGCGTTCGTAGGCGCCAAAGGTGGGGCGCTTGTCGGCCTGGGCGTCGTCCTTGAGCGGCGGCAGGGGGATCACCGAGGCGGCCTTTTCCCCGGCGAAGCTGCGGCTCAGGTGAGCCAGCAGAGTGTCGCGGGTCTTCAGCAGGTCCGCCTGCAGGCGATCGGTGGCGTCCGGCCTGGCGTCAAACGGGCCGTTGGGGCGGTATTGATTGGCGCCGTCCAGCGAGATGGCATCGGACAGATCGAACAGCCGTCCCAGGCGTTCGGCAAAATCCCCGTGGCTGGCCCGGGCTGCCTTGCGATCCAGCTGCGTCAGCAGCGTCACCAGACGGCTGCCGGCGGGGCCGGTGGGTGCGGGTGTGTGCGTCCTATGCATACTCTTGGTTATCCATACTGCAGGGCGTTCCGGAGCGAGCCGGCCATTCTAATCGGGAAAGGGCGGGGATGATAATGCGTCTGTCGGTTGCGCGTTGCTGGTGATGGCGGGGTTGCGGTGGTGAAATAGGTTCAGGTGGCGTTGTCGGTTCGTTGACCATGGTTTAGGTCCAGGTGAGAGGACTGTTCGCATGGTGAACGGATGCACGATTTGCTGTTGGAGCCTGTCCGGTCAGAGGAGAAACAGGGAATGAGAAACACAGTGATATTCGCGGCGATGTTGCTTCTCTCCGCTTGCCAGCCCATGCCGGGTGGCGATCGGGACAAACATGGCTGCCTTGGCTCCGGTGGATATCAGTGGTGCCCGGCCAGCGACAGCTGTGAGCGGCCCTGGGAGTTGGCGCAAGAGAAGGGCTTTGAGCGAAGCCAGGCGGCCTTTGACGAGTACTGCAGCAGCTAGTCGCAACCCTGAAACGGCAGGACGAGCTCAGTCGTCTTGTTCGTCCTTGCTGTCCATGTTGCGCGAGGCGGTGCGGGCGTCTTCCAGGGCGGCAAATTGTTCGGAAATCAGTGAGCCGACTTCCTGGTTTACCTTGCGAATGGTGTCGTACACCAGGCCGATGGTCTTACGCTGTTTTTCTCTCAGGTTGCCGGCCTGTTCTTCGAACAGTCCCAGCTTTTCCAGCGCGTCGAAGGGCAGCCCGGCGATGTGCTGGTGCACCTCTTCCACGGTGGTGGCGCCGTCCTCGATGGCTTCCTGAATCATGTCCTTGAGCAGTTCTGCCCGTTCAACGCTTTTCTTCATTATCGGTCCGCAACGCCCATGGGTGAGTGGAATGCTTTTGGCAATGTAACGGAATCCATGGGTTACGGCCAGATTTCAGGCGGTCCGGGTGACCGATTGTCCGACGTAATAAACCGTTGCCAAGGGAGCCTCTGAATAACTCCTTGCATGCTCAGCGTGGCCTGAAGGGCCCATCTGCTGCGTTTTGTCGCGACGGGCAGGGTGGTTCCCTTTCCTAGCGACAAAGCGCAGCAGATGGGCCCTTCAGGCCGCGCCCTCCGGGTCTTCAGGCTGGCCCGCACTCGTTGTTGCGCTTTTTCGATGGATCGGCATACACCTTCAAAATCGCGCCTAGATTGCGAACCAGCCTGAAAGACTGAGCATGCAAGGAGTTATTCAGAGGCTCCCAAC
>NZ_JBNPEC010000053.1:0-6564 GCF_051117345.1 Alcanivorax sp. | reverse complement strand
AGCCCGGCCCGCAAATACGGCAACAGGTCCGTGGCCAGCATACCCCGGGGGCCCAACCGGGCCGCACAGTCATCGGCGGCGCGGGCGTGAATCATGGCCCCCAACCGGGCCGCATCATAGCCTGTCAGACCCTGGGCGCGTAAGGCGGCAATCACGCCGGTGAGCACATCGCCCATGCCACCGGAGGCCATTCCCGGGTTGCCGTCACGGATCAGGGCGCGGCCTTTCTCGCCCTGTAACTCCTCACCCTGAATCAAGGTGCCCAACCCCTTCAGCAACACGGTACCTCCATAGCGGGCCGCCAGGCTTTCCAGGGCCGCAAAGCGGTCCTGCTGAATAGCCGCCGCAGGGACGCCCAGCAGACGCCCTGCTTCCCCCGGATGAGGAGTCAGCACCCAATCGCACTGACCAATGCCGTCATCGCCGGCCATCAGGGTCAGGGCATCCGCATCCACCACCAGTGGCTTGCCGCTTTCCAGGGCCAGTGCCAACAGGGCACGCCCCCAGTCATCGCGACCCAGGCCCGGGCCAATGGCGATGACACTGGCCGCTTCCAGCAGGGGCGCCGCGTCACTGGCGTTTTCCACCCCTCGGGCCATGATTTCCGGCTGCCGTGTGAGCGCCACTGCCACATGGTCGGAACGGGTGATCAGGCTTACCTTGCCCGCCCCGCAACGGGCGGCGGCCTGGGCACTCATCACCGGCGCACCGGCAAAGCCATGGTCTCCGCCGATGACCACCACATGGCCATAGCTACCCTTGTGGCCATCAAGCCGTCTTGGCGGCAGCAAGGCATGCAGGTCGGCGGGCACTGGCACCCGACAATCCGCCGGCACCTGGGCATAAACGTCCCGGTCTACCTGCAAATCAAAAAAGCACAATTCACCGCTATACACCGGCCCTTCCCCGGTCAGCAGACCGCGTTTGCAACCGATAAAGGTACAGGTCAGGTCTGCTGCCAGCACCGCGCCCAGCGGCATGCCGGTATCGGCCCCCAGGCCGGAGGGAATATCCAGCGCCAGACGTGGCACCTGCAAGGCATTCAACGCGGTCAGCAAGGCCGCCATTT
Source organism: Alcanivorax sp. (assembly GCF_051117345.1). GTDB lineage: Bacteria > Pseudomonadota > Gammaproteobacteria > Pseudomonadales > Alcanivoracaceae > Alcanivorax. Next base: position 5,495 of record NZ_JBNPEC010000053.1, on the reverse strand, counting down.
CATCGCGCAGCGCACCACTCAACCCGGTGCCCAGTAGACCGTCCACCAACAAATCCACCCCCTCGGGCAGGCGATCCAGTGTCAGCGGCGCCATGGGGATGCCGGCTTCCCGGCAGCGTTCGGCCATGGCCAGGGCATCGCCCTTGAGCTTTTCCGGCGGCGTGGTGAAATGTATCTGTGGTGCCAACCCGGCGGCATGGGCCAGCCGCGCCACCACATAGCCATCGCCACCGTTATTACCACCGCCACAAAGCACGGCGATCTGTCGAGCTTCCGGCCAACGCTCACACAACGTATCGAAAGCCGCCTGCCCGGCACGGGCCATCAGTTCGGCCCCCGGAGTGCCGGCGGCAATCGCCAGCCGGTCCAGTTCGCGGGTCTGTGCTGCGGTATAGAGAGCCTTCGGCAGTGTCGTCATGTTACCCTTTGCTCCTCATTTCCCGGCATTATATCCCTTCAAACCATGGACCTGCAGGCACTGAAAGAAAAGATCCAGCTCTGGGGTCGCGAGCTCGGCTTCCAGCAGATCGGCATTGCCGACACGGATCTGCATGCGGCGGAAGCGGACCTGAAAGCCTGGCTGGAAAAAGGCTACCAGGGCCAGATGAACTGGATGGCCGCCCACGGCAACAAACGTTATCGCCCGGATGCGCTGGAACCCGGCACCCTGCGGGTGATTTCCGCGCGCATGGATTATCTGCCACCGGATACCCAGCCGGTGAAGATACTGCAGCAGAAGGACAAGGCCTATGTATCCCGCTACGCCCTGGGCCGCGATTACCACAAACTGATCCGCAAGCGCCTGGCCACATTGGCCGCACGCATTCGCGAGGAAGTGGCCGACAGCCAGTTGGCCCGGGCCTTTGTGGACAGCGCCCCGGTGATGGAAAAGCCCCTGGCTGCCAAGGCCGGACTGGGCTGGCAGGGCAAGCACACCCTGGTGCTGAACCGGGAAGCGGGAAGCTGGTTCTTTCTTGGCGAAATCTATACGGATATTGCATTGCCGGTGGACCAGCCCGGTGAAGATCACTGCGGCAAGTGCCGGGCCTGCATCACCGTCTGCCCCACCGATGCCATCGTCGCCCCCTATGAGCTGGATGCCCGGCGCTGCATTTCCTACCTGACCATCGAGCATGAAGGCAGCATCCCCGAAGACCTGCGCGAAGGCATCGGCAACCGCATTTTCGGCTGCGATGACTGCCAGCTCATGTGCCCCTGGAACCGCTTTGCCCAGCACACCGGTGAAGGGGATTTTCATCCTCGTCACGGCCTGGGTGACAGCGACCTGGTGACGCTGTTTTCCTGGAACGAGGAGGAGTTTCTGGAACGCACCGCAGGCAGCGCCATTCGCCGGGCCGGGTACCGCAAGTGGTTGCGCAATATCGCCGTAGCGCTGGGGAATGCGCCGGGGTCAGACGACATTGTGCAGGCGCTCAGAGAAAGACAGGATTTCCCGGATGAGACGGTGCAGGAGCATGTGCAGTGGGCTCTGGAACAGCACACCCCACCCCAACCGTAGGAGCGTCGCTCGCGGCGCGATCACCCAACCCCGGAAAAGCATGATTTACCACAGAGGTCAAAGAGCTCACCGAGGAAAAGACAGGGGTTTCTCTGTGCCTCTGTGTGCTCTGTGGTGAAAGTGCTTTTGATCCTGGTGTTTTATCGCGCCGCCAGCGACGCTCCTACGGCGAGGATTTTGCGTGTCGCGTGCCAGCGTCAGCAATCGATAAAATGCTCACGGTAATACTGCAGCTCGGCGATGGACTCACGGATATCGTCCAGCGCCAGATGCTTGTTGTCCTTTTTAAAGCCAGGCAGGATCTCCGGCTTCCAGCGTCGCGCCAGCTCTTTCAGCGTGGACACATCCAGGTTGCGGTAGTGGAAGAAGGCTTCCAGCTCAGGCATGTAGTTGGCCAGAAAACGGCGGTCCTGGCAGATGCTGTTACCGCACATGGGTGACATGCCGGCTTCCACGTATTCCTTCAGGAAATCCAGGGTCTGGGCTTGGGCCTGCATCTCGCTGATACGGCTTTCCTTTACTCTGGCCACCAGGCCGGAATTGTTGTGGTGTTCGGTGTTCCACTCATCCATGCCATCCAGCAGGGCATCACTCTGATGCACCGCCAGCACCGGCCCTTCCGCCAGCGGATTCAACTGGGCATCAGTGACAATGGTGGCGATTTCGATGATGCGGTCGTTTTCCGGGCTCAGGCCGGTCATTTCCAGATCGATCCAGATCAGATTGTTGCGCTTGTCAGTCATGGGCATTCCGTATCATGGCTTTATGCCGACATGGTAGCATGCAGCCACCAATCAACCGGAATACCTCGTGGCCAAACGCAAGCTCAACCGACGCCAGCAGTGGCGTATTGAAAAAATCCAGGCGGAAAAACGCGATCGGGCACAGCGCCGCAACGCGGAGCTGGAGACCCTGGTGGCGGACGACCTCGGCGACGAACAGACCGGCACCATTACCGCCCATTTCGGCCAGCAGGTAGGCGTGGAAAGCGCTGACGGCGAAGCCATGCGCTGTCACTTCCGCGCCACCCTGGAACAACTGGTGGTGGGCGACAGGGTCATCTGGCAGCCGCCGAAAAGCGAAGGCCTGGGCGTGGTGGTGGCCATCGAGCCACGGCAAACGGTACTGAAACGACCGGACATGTACGGCAACCTGAAACCGGTGGCCGCCAACGTGGAGCAGATGCTGGTAGTGTTCGCGCCCCTGCCTACCCCGTCCAGCGCCCTACTGGATCGCTATCTGGTGGCGGCAGAACTGTCTGACATTCCCGCCACCCTGGTGCTCAACAAGGCGGATCTGATTGATGAAGAATTGCGCCCTTTCATTGACGACATGAAGGCCCTTTATCAGCGGCTAGGCTACCCGGTGCTGGAAGTCAGCGCCCATGACAGCCAGGGCCTGGCCCCGTTACAGGAAGCCCTGGTCGGCAAGACCAGCGTGTTCGTGGGGCAATCCGGGGTGGGTAAATCCTCCCTGGTCAATGCGGTGCTGCCAGAGGCCGACCTGCAGGTGGGCGACCTGTCCGCCAGCTCCGGCCTGGGCCAGCACACCACGGTCACGGCACGGCTGTTTCACCTGCCCACCGGTGGCGAGCTGATCGACTCCCCGGGTATCCGCGAGTTCGGCCTCTGGCATATCAGCGAAGATGAGCTGCTGCACGGTTACCGGGAATTGTCCGACCTGGCCGGCCACTGCAAATTCCGCAACTGCTCCCACCGCAACGAACCCGGCTGCGCCCTGATCATGGCGGCGGAAAGCGGCGAGATCAGCGAGGAACGGCTGGCCAACTTCTACCAGATTGCCGACACCCTGGATGAGGAGGGGCGGGAGAGATATCAGTGAACAGTTAACAGTGAACAGTTAATAAGGGACAATGCCCCCAACGCTGACAGCCATATGTCTTTTTCTCGCTGTTCACTATTCACTATTAACTGTTCACTGATCCCATGCTTCCTCTGCTGCTCGAACCTGCCGACCTCGCCAAGCACCTGGGCGATGACAAGCTGCTCATCATTGATCTGAGCAAGCCCACCATTTATGTTCAGGCCCATGTGCCCGGCGCTATTCATCTGGATTTCAGACGCCTGCAGACTGGCGCCCAGCCAGCGCCGGGAATGCTGCCGGATGACGACACCCTCGGCGACCTGTTTTCCGGGCTGGGGCTGACGCCGGATACCCATGTGATCGCCTATGACGACGAAGGCGGCGGCTGGGCCGGGCGGCTGTTGTGGACCCTGGATGCCATTGGCCACAAGCACTACAGCTATCTGAACGGCGGCATTCATGCCTGGCTGGCAGAGGGGCACCCCACCAGCAGCGAATCCACCGAACCCACACCCAGCGACTATGAAGTCGGCGAGCATGATCTGCTAACCGAGGTGAGCCTGGATTACCTGCTGGCGCATTATCAGGATCCGGGGGTGGCGATCTGGGATTCCCGCTCGGAAGAAGAATATTCCGGCGTGCGCGCCTTTGCCCAGAAGCCCGGCCATATTCCCGGCGCCGTCCACTACGAGTGGACCGAGCCCATGGACAAGCAGAACAACCTGCGTTTGCGTCCCCTGGACGACATTCGTGCGGAGCTGGAGGCCCGCGGCATCACGCCCGACAAGGAAGTGATCTGCCATTGCCAGACCCACCATCGCTCCAGTTTTTCCTGGTTGGTGGGCAAGATCCTCGGCTACCCCACCCTTCGTGGCTACGCCGGTTCCTGGGCCGAATGGGGCAACCACCCCGACACCCCGGCGGAAAAATCCGAATAACCCACGTTAAGGACATCTCTTGAACAACTGGCGCGACAAGCTCTTCGTTACCCTGCAATACCTGATTCCCCAGCATGCCTTATCCCGGTTGGTGGGCATGCTGGCGCGTAGCGAAGTGCCGTGGATCAAAACCACCTTCATCAACCTCTTCATGAAGCGTTTTGGCATTGACCTGTCCGAAGCCCAGATCGAGGACCCGGACCGGTTCGAGACCTTCAACGCCTTCTTTACCCGGGCGCTGAAACCGGAAGCTCGCCCGCTGGAAGCGTCGCACGCCGCCGACATCGCCTGCACGGCGGACGGCGCGGTGAGCCAGCTGGGAGCCATTCGCGCCAATCAGGTATTTCAGGCCAAGGGGCATGACTACTCTCTGTATGACCTGCTCGGCGGCGACAGCGCCCTGGCCAGCGAATTCACCAATGGTCAGTTCGCCACCATCTACCTGTCACCCCGGGACTACCATCGCGTGCACATGCCGGTCACCGGCACCCTGCGCGAAACCCGCTACGTACCCGGCGACCTGTTTTCGGTGAACGAAGCCACCGCCAACGGCGTGCCCAACCTGTTTGCCCGCAACGAGCGGCTGGTGTGCATCTTCGATACCGAGCGCGGTCCGGCAGCGGTGATTCTGGTGGGAGCCATGATTGTGGCGGGCATCGAAACCGTGTTCAGCGGTCAGGTGACGCCCCTGCCGAAACAGGTGGTGACCACCGACTACCAGCGCACCGCCCCCATCACCCTGGAAAAAGGCGGCGAACTGGGCCGCTTCCTGCTCGGTTCCACCGTGGTGCTGCTGTTCCCGGAAGGCAAGGCCAGCTTCGAGGCGGACCTGAAAGCGGGCAGCCTGGTGCGGGTGAACGGCAAGCTGGGACAGTACAACGAAGGCTCCCCGGCCTGATTCGGCATAACGGGCCGATTCCCTCGGCCCGTTTCCTCACCTGAAGCCAAAACATTTTCGCCTCTCCCGTCTACCCCATATCCTCCGATCATTCAATGACCCGGATTGACCGGGTGTCCCGCCTGACATCAGGCACGGTCCGCAAAGCAACTGCAGATTGCCGCATCTTCCCTACAATGGCCGGCCCACGAATTCATCGCCGGTGAAACCATGATCACTGACACCCTGCAACAGGTTCTCGACAACACCACTCGCCCCTGGCGGCAACGCCTGGATAATGGCCGCGCCCGGCTGTTCCAGGCAGACGCCCTGAGCC
>NZ_JBNPEC010000234.1:15441-30517 GCF_051117345.1 Alcanivorax sp. | reverse complement strand
CGTAGATGGCCTCGGTGGTAAACAGGGCACCGGCTAACTTGGTTTTGGGGAGGCTCGGCAGCAAAGCATTGCCCCGCAGTTTGAACTGGGCGCATTCCTGGGCGAATGATTTGGTCATGCTGATCACCGCCTCCTTGGATATGTAGTAGATCGCCTGCATGTCGCCCGGCGTGAGGCCGTTCACCGAAGCGGTGTTCACGATGGCACCACCGCCGTGTTCGCGCATCAGCTTGGCGCCTTCCACGGACATGTAGAAGTAGCCGCGCAGGTTCACATCCACGGTCTTGTCGAAGGCATCTACCGGGGTGTCCAGAATATGCCCGAAGAAAGGATTGGCCGCAGCGTTGTTGACCAGAATATCCAGCTTGCCGTGCGCCTCACGAATATGGGAAAAGATCGCCTGAATCTGCGCCATCTCGCCGATATGGCAGGGAAAGGCTTCGGCGCTACCGCCGTCGGCCTTGATCGCATCTGCCACCGCCTGACAGCCATCGATCTTGCGACTGGAGACGATCACGTGGGCGCCCTGCTCCGCCAACAGTCTGGCAATCTCTTCACCAATTCCCCGGCTGGCGCCGGTGACCAGGGCAATCTTGCCCTCAAGATTAAAAAGGGTGGTACTCATTACAACTCTCCCGATAAAAAGCGGCAAGCTACAAGCCGCAAGCTTCAACGCGAGCAGACCCTGTAGCCATTCGAAAAACGGAAAAACCGCGCCGCAACGTCAACGTGGTTTTCCTTGTAGCTTGAGGCTTGCAGCTTGAAGCTGCTTTACGCCCCTTCTTTGATGATCTCAACGGCCATGGAAGCCAGTGGCTCAACCAACGCACCGACTTGAAACGCCTCCTTGCTGGACGCGTTCCCATCCACGGCCCGTTTCGCCACACCCTGACAGATGGCAGCAAGACGGAAGAAACTGAAGGCCAGATAGAATTCCCAGTTGTCGATGCGGTCGATGCCACGACGCTGGCAGTACTGATCGACATACTCTTTTTCCGTGGGGATCCCCAGTGCCTTGCGATCAACACCCTGCAGGCCCGCCATCTTGGCGCCCCGTTGTGGCATGCGCATACCCATACACTGGTAGGCCAGGTCCGCCAGTGGGTGCCCCAGGGTGGACAACTCCCAGTCCAGCACCGCGATGACCTTCGGTTCGCTGGGGTGCCACATCATGTTGTCCAGCCGGTAGTCGCCATGCACCAGCGATACCTGGCCATCGTCTTCCGGCTGATTGGCCTGCAGCCAGTCGATCAGCTCATCCATAGCAGGAATGTCCTGCAACTTTGAGGCTTCGTACTGCTGGCTCCAGCGGCCCAGCTGCCGCTCGAAGTAGTTGCCGGGCTTGCCGTAATCTGCAAGGCCGACCTCGTCCAGATCCACACTATGCAAGGCCGCCAGCACCCGGTTCATTTCTTCGTACATGGCAGCGCGGGTAGCATTGCCTGACTCGCCCTCGCCTGCTTCCGGCAAAGAGGCGCCCCAAAGGATGCGCCCTTCACAGAACTCCATTACATAGAACATGGAGCCGATCACGTCCCGGTCTTCGCACAGATGCAGTACCCGTGGTACCGGCACATCCGTGTCCTTCAGGGCCGCCATAACGCGGAACTCGCGATCCACCGCATGGGCAGACTTGAGCAGCTTGCCCGGCGGCTGCCGACGCAACACATAGGCGCCGGATGGCGTGGTGATCTTGAAGGTGGGGTTGGACTGACCGCCTTCGAACTTGTCAGCCTCGATGGGCCCCTTGAAGCCATCGATGTGCTGCTCGAGATAGTCGGCCAGTTTCTGTGTATCCAGCGTATCCACCTGGGACATGGAGCTCTCCTGTTATTCTGTCTGCTGCGCAATAGGCAAAGCCCGGAGTGCAATAAACACCCCGGGCAAACACCGCTTCTCAGGCGAAGTATTTGGCCAGGTTGCGGCCCAGCTGCATCATATGCACCTGATCCGGTCCATCCGCCAGCCGCAAAGTGCGGGCATAGCTGAAGAAGTTGACCAGTGGGGTATCCTGGCTCAGCCCCGCCGCCCCGTGGACCTGAATCGCCCGATCAATGACATTTAACGCCATATTGGGTGCAACCACCTTGATCATAGCGATCAAATCCTTGGCGACTTTGTTACCTTCGCGGTCCATGGTGTCCGCCGCCTTCAAGGTCATCAGGCGCGCCTGCTCGATTTCACAGTAGGAACGAGCCAGATCTTCACGCACTGAGCCCTGCTTGCTCATGGGCTGGCCGAACACCACACGCTCATTGACACGCCTGGCCATCAACTCGAAGGATTCCTGGGCAGCACCGATCAGACGCATGCAGTGGTGGATGCGGCCCGGACCCAAGCGGCCCTGAGCAATTTCAAAGCCACGCCCTTCACCCAGGATCATGTTTTCCTTGGGCACCCGCACGTTGTCGAAGACCACTTCCGCATGGCCTTCCGGCGCGTCGTTGTAACCAAACACCTGCATCGGGCGCACGATATTCACCCCGGGAGTGTTCATGGGCACCAGAATCTGGGACTGCTGCGCATGGCGATTCGGATTATCCGGATCGGTCTTGCCCATCACGATCATGATCTCGCAGGTCTTGCGCATGGCTCCGCTGATATAGAACTTGCGGCCATTGATCACGTAGTCGTCGCCGTCACGCTCAATGCGGGTTTCGATATTGGTGGCATCGGACGACGCTACTTCCGGCTCGGTCATGGCAAAGGCACTACGGATACGACCTTCCAGCAGCGGTTGCAGCCAGTCTTTTTTCTGCTGCTCATTGCCGTACTTGGCCAGCACTTCCATATTGCCGGTATCCGGCGCGGCACAATTAAAGGCTTCTGAGGCAATACGGCTTCGCCCCATTTCCTCGGCCAGCGGCGCGTATTCCAGATTGCTCAGGCCGGCACTGTAATCCCCGTATTCCTTGGGCAGGAACAGGTTCCACAGCCCCTTGGCCCGGGCTTTCTCTTTCAGCTCTTCCATTACCGGCGGGGTTTCCCACGGGCTTTTTTCCAGCTGCTCGTGGTAAAGGCCTTCCACCGGACGAATCTCGGTGTCGATGAAATGGCGTACCCGGGCAATCAGGTCCTGCACTTTTTCTGTGTATTGAAAATCCATGTCGCTCTCCCTTGTTTGCTTATTCGTTACAGTCTTTGTGCTGCGTTAAAAGTAGGTAATGGCTTCAAAGCGATCCGGACGATCCAGGTGTGGCACATTGTTGAAACTGGCCATGCGCACCGCATTGTTATTAAAGAAGCCGTGGCTCACGCTGCTGTTTCGAATCTGCAGGTTCAGTTCCACCACGGTGTCATCGGCGGCGTTGAGGGCATGTTTGAGAAACATGGCCATGGCACCACCGGAACTGACAATCAGAATGCGTTCCCTGTCGCTGTACTGCTGCTGAATATGATGGCGGGCCGCCAGCACCCGGTCAGAGAAGGACTGCCAGGTTTCCGGCAGGTCACCGGTGAGCTCGTCCAGTCGCCAATGCTTCATGGCCGTTTTCAACGCCTTGTAGAACGCCGCCACTGGCGCACCTTCACCGGGAGCCTGTTCCGGATACTGGCTCAGGTAGGCATCGACGATAGACTGAAAGTCGAACTCATTAAGCCCGGCGTGAATATCCTCCGGCAACGCCACGCCCAACCCTTCACAGATTCCGGCACCGGTTTCCCGATGGCGCACCAGATCCCCGGAGAGCAGCGCATCGAAGCCCATGTCCCGTTCGGCGAAATACTCCCCCAGCCAGCGAGCCTGCTGGTGACCGAGTTCGGAGAGACGGTCATAGTTGTCGGTGCCGAACGATGCCTGTCCGTGGCGGACAAGGTAGAACTGGGCCATGTGGAATCCTTACAACGGGCAAGAGATCGGGTAGCAATGATCCCAGCCTAGTGCAGCCCCTTGAGTTAGTGAAATTGATATTTTGAATCCGGCAGAATGAATATGCTGCATGGCGATTAGTCTGTTATACGGAATAGTGTTCCGATACCTTCGATTCCTGCCCTCTAACAGCCGGAGCCCCCTCATGACAGATCTGACCTTCACCAGTGGTTTTGTTCAGGCCAGTGAAAAAGGTGCCGTCCTGCATCTGACGCTGGATCGAGCCGACAAGCTCAACGCCATGACCACCAGCATGTACCAGGACCTGACCCGTGCGGTAAACCATCTGGCAGAGACGGACGATCTGCAGGTGTTATTGCTCACCGGCAACGGCCGTGCCTGGTGCGCGGGCAACGATATCGGCGATTTCCTTAATGCGGACCCGGCCAGCCGGGACAACGGCAAGCTCAGCCCCGCCATGGTGCTGGTACACGCCCTGATGGCCTTGGACAAACCCGTGGTGATTGGCGTGCAAGGCAACGCCACCGGCATCGGCACTACCCTGCTGCTCCATGCGGACCTGGTGGTCGCCGCCGACGATGCGCGCTTCCAGACCGCGTTCATTAACCTGGGGCTGGTACCGGAAGCGGGTTCCAGCCTGCTCCTCCCCGCCCTGATAGGTCGCCAGAATGCCAACCGCCTGCTACTGGCCGGCGATACCCTGACAGCAGAGGAAGCGGAGCGCTGCGGCCTGGTCGCCTACCGGGTCACTCCTGACGAACTGGACCCCACCGCCCATGCTCTAGCCCAGCGACTGGCAGAGAAATCTCCAGCAGCCATGGCCATGACCAAGCAACTGCTGCGCCAAAGCGACGCAGCCATCAAGACCCAGATCGAAAAGGAAAGTGTGTTGTTTGCCGAGCGGATGTTTAGTGAGGATACAAGAGAGCGATTTGCGGGGTTCTTGAAAGGCGGGAAATAAGTGAACAGTTAACAGTGAATAGTTAACAGCGACGCGAATCTTGTGTTGCTGTTATCAAACGTAAGAGGCCGCGCCCAGGGGATGGACGCGGCCTCTTTGCGTTGAAACCATTACGCGCTGGCGCGCGGCGCTGTTAACTATTCACTATTAACTGTTAACTCCCTTTCATCACTCCCCGCAGCGCCACCAGCACCACCTCATCCACCACATCCTGCCGCTGTGCCGGCGTTTCCGTGTCGCGGGGCTGGTACCAGTTGATCACCGAGTTCATGGCGCCGAAGACGGGCTTGATGGACATTTTCGGTCGCGCGGCACGCATGGAACCGTTGGCAATGCCCTCTTCCAGCACGGTCAGAAACAGACCCTCGCAGCGCTTGCGACGCTCCTGCAAGCGCTCGAGCTGAGCACGCTGTGCCTCGGTAGTACTGCTGCGCAGCAACATCTGCACTGCTTCCGAAACAGTGCGCTGGTAAGGCTGGGTACGAATCAGGGTGCGCACATAGCAACGAGCCATTTCGGTAAAACGTTCCGGGGCAGGCAGATCGGAACCGACAACCGGTTCCAGCTCTTCAAAAAGCGCATCCATGGCCCGGTGGTGGATCTCGAAGAACAGCTGCGCCTTGGAGTCGAAGTAGTGATACACCATTCCCTTGGTGGCAGACAGACGCCGGGCAATGTCATCAATGCTGGTGGCATTGAAGCCCCTCTCCATAAAACACAGGGCCGCCGCGTCGAGAATCGCATCGCGGGGGTCGGTAAGCAGGGCTTCACTTTGTTCTGACATGGTGCTCCTCAGTCACGGTGCAGACCAATATTATCGGAAAATAGTGACATACCCGGGCCCGCCCACCATTGACCCTCCCGCACAGCAGTGACGGAATTCTCGCCCTTCATGGCGCTTTTCACCCTTTACGGCCAGTTACGCCACTCCCATACTATTATTTTTAAAATAATATTCTGAAAATATGGCGCATTCGCGCCACTACAGGGAGAGCCACATGAGCAGAGCGCAGATTACGATTGAGGAACTGCAGGCAAAAACCGGTGAAGCCGTCGGCGTGTCCCAGTGGCGCACCGTGGACCAGCAGCGTATCGACGGCTTTGCTGAGCTGACCGAAGACCCCCAATGGATCCATACCGACCCGGCGCGGGCCGCAAAGGAAAGCCCTTTCGGCACCACCATCGCCCACGGCTTCCTGTCCCTGTCGCTACTGTCCGCCATGGCCATGGACGTGCTGCCCACCATCAAGGGCCAGGTAATGGGCATCAACTATGGCTTCGACAAGGTGCGCTTCATGAACCCGGTGCGCGAAGGTAGCAAAGTGCGCGGCAAATTCACCCTGCTGGAAGTGAAGCAGCGCTCCGATAACGAATGGCAACTGCGCCATGGCGTGGAAGTGGAAATCGAAGGGCAGGACAAACCCGCTCTGATCGCCGAATGGCTGAGCCTGGCGATCGTCAAATAACAGTCGCGAGTACCGAGTGACGAATCTTCAGGAGAGCAACAACAATGACAATCCGTTTTTACAATCAGGTGGCTATCTTCACCGGGGCCGGCAATGGCCTGGGCAAATGCCACGCTCTGGAGCTCGCGCGTCTGGGCGCCAAGGTCGTGGTCAATGACTTCGGCGGTGCTCGCGATGGCAGTGGTGGCTCTAGCGAAGCTGCCGAGCAGGTAGTCGCTGAAATCCGGGCCGCCGGTGGTGATGCGATGGCTAACGGCGCCGATGTGTCCAGCCCGGAACAGGTGGACGCCATGGTGAAACAGGCCATCGAGACCTGGGGCCGCATTGATGTGCTGGTCAACAACGCCGGCATCCTGCGCGACAAGAGCTTTGTGAAAATGACCCAGGACGACTGGGACAAAGTGGTCGCCGTTCACCTGACCGGCTCTGAAATCTGCACCAAGGCGGTATGGCCAATCATGCGCGAACAGGGCTACGGCCGTATTGTCATGACCACCTCCACCTCCGGCCTGTACGGCAACTTCGGTCAGGCCAACTACGGCGCTGCCAAGATGGCCGTGGCCGGGCTGATGAATACCCTTTGCATCGAAGGGGAAAAGTACGACATCAAGATCAACTGCATCGCACCTACCGCAGCGACGCGCATGACCGAAGATCTGATGCCCCCGGAAGTCCTGGCTATGCTGGAACCAAAGGAAATCACCCCGGCGGTACTGTTCCTGTGCAGTAACAACGCGCCGACCCACCGCATCGTATTGGCAGGTGCCGGCTGCTACGCCATGGTTCGCCTGATGGAAAGCGAAGGCGTCTACCTGGATGAAGACGAGCGGAATGTGGATGGTGTCGCCGCCCATTTCGAACAGATTGGCAACATGGACAACGCCCGGGAAATTCTCGCCGGCGGCGACCATGTGACCAAGATTCTCACCAAGGCCGCCCAGGCCAAAGGCATCAAGTTGGGTTAAAGGACAATAGCGAGTGGCGAGTACCGAGTTACGAAAGGCAAAACCAGAACACCTTAGCAACCAGGATTTGTACTTCGAAACTCGGTACTCGTCACTCGCTTCTCACATACTTTAGGCTGCTGCACGCTCCCCCCACAGCAGCCCTAATCTGGACCAGGAGAGAGCCATGAGCAGAGAAGCCGTAATCGTATCCACCGCCCGCACCCCCATTGGCAAAGCCTACCGGGGCGCGTTCAACGACACCCAGGCCCAGGCGCTGGGTGGCCATGCCATCAAGCACGCCGTGGAGCGCGCCGGCATCGACCCGGAGACCATTCAAGACGTGATCATGGGCGCGGCCCTGCAGCAGGGTAGCACCAGTGGCAACGTGGCCCGCCAATGCGCCCTGCGCGCCGGCCTGCCCACCAGCGTGTCCGGCATGTCCATGGACCGTCAGTGCGCGTCCGGCCTGATGGCCATTGCCACCGCTGCCAAGGAAATCATCGTCGATAACATGGATGTGGCCGTGGCCGGTGGACTGGAGTCCATCTCGCTGGTGCAGAACGACAAGATGAACACCTTCCGCGCCGCCGACCCGTGGCTGAAACAGCACCGCCCGGACATCTACATGTCCATGCTGGAAACCGCCGAAATCGTCGCAGACCGCTACAGCGTACCCCGCGATGCCCAGGACGAGTACGCCTACCAATCCCAGATGCGCACTGCCGCCGCCCAGGAAGCAGGCAAGTTCGACGACGAGATCGTTCCCATGACCACCGTCATGAAGGTGATGAACAAGGAGACCAAAGAGGTTTCCGATCAGGAAGTCACTTTGGCCAAGGACGAAGGCAACCGTCCGCAGACCACCCTCGAAGGCCTGCAATCCCTGCAACCGGTCTTCAAGGGTGGCCAGCAGGTACAGGAAGGCGGTTTCATCACCGCCGGTAACGCCTCCCAGCTCTCCGATGGCGCCAGCGCCTGCGTGCTGATGGAAGCGAAGGAAGCCGAACGACTGGGCCTTCAGCCGCTGGGAGCCTACCGCGGCATGGCCGTAGCCGGCTGCGATCCGGACGAGATGGGCATCGGCCCGGTGTTTGCGGTTCCCAAGCTGCTCAAGCGTTTCGGCCTCACCGTGGATGACATCGGCATCTGGGAGCTCAACGAAGCCTTTGCCAGCCAGTGCCTGTACAGCCGTGACCGTCTGGGCATCGACCCGGAGAAATACAACGTGAACGGCGGCGCCATTTCCATCGGCCACCCCTACGGCATGTCCGGTGCCCGCATGACCGGCCACGCCCTGATCGAAGGCAAGCGCCGGGGCGTCAAGTATGTGGTAGTGACCATGTGCATTGGTGGTGGCATGGGTGCCGCCGGCCTGTTTGAAGTGTTCTGATTTCTGTCTCTGACTTCCCCTTCAGGGCGCCACGCGGCGCCCTTTTTTTGTCTTCACAATCTGGGTCCACTGCCGAGCAAAACCTTGCTGTGATTTTCTGCGATGAAATTCTTTAGCAAATGTGTCAAAGCTCACAAATAACACTAAAATGAAATCTTCTTTTATTTGTTACTCTGGGTAACGAATTACAGTACACAGTAAACACCATCTCTAATATCGTTTCTTTCTCTTGCTCTTAAATCACGAAAATCCCATAAAAAATACCGGCCTTATTCCAGAAAAAGGCTTTTCTCTCCCCATAACCCCTCAACTTCGACCTTGGTCCGTCTTGACCACATACCCACCGGTATGTATGAATTGAATCCGACGCATCGCTTTTTGAAATCATCGTTCAAAAAAATGAAAAGCGAGGGTCAGGATTTTAACGCCCGATGGGACCGGGCGTGACAAACAAGTGCGCTACAACAACGTTCACAACAACAAACGGAATGTCTACCCGGCTCATCACTGGGTAGTGGGAGAGCAAAATAATGCGAAGCAAAGCGATCGCTGTCGGCTGCAGCAGTGCCCTGGCTCTGGGCCTGCTGACAGCCGCAGCCCCGGCCATGGCTGGCGCAAAACAGTTCAATGAAGACGTCAGCGTCAAATGGAACCTGAAAGCCTCCGTGGGCGCTATTTCCCGTATGGAGTCTGCCCGCAAGGAAAACCTGTTTGCCGGTGATACCCCCGGCGGCACCTCTGGTTCCGCCGTCTCCGACGACGGCAACCTTAACTATGATGGCGGCGAAGTAGTGTCTGCCGTCGCCAAGGCTGTGGGCGACGTCAACCTGCAGTACAAGAACTACGGCCTGTTTGTGCGTGCCAAGGGCTGGTACGACTACGTGCAGAAAGAGAAGGATGTGCCCCACGGCAACTTCCCCAATGAATTTGTCGGCGGTGAACCGCTCAGCGATGACGGCTTTGATCGCAACTCCAAATTCCAGGGAGCCACCTTTCAGGATGTCTTTGTCCACGGAACCTTCCAGGTCAATGAACAGCCTCTGAAGCTGAAGGCGGGTCGTCAGACTCTGCTGTGGGGGCGCAGCCTCTACTCCCGGGGTTCGCTAAGCTCACTGAACGCTATCGACCTGGCAGCCCTGCACCGCCCCGGTGCCGAGTACACCGAGTTCCTCAAGCCCGCTGGCATGGTCACCGCCGATTACACGTTTACCGACCGCCTCTCCATGAAGTCCTTCTACCAGTATGAGTGGCGGGCAGCGAACCTGGATGGCTGCGGCACCTTCTTTTCCACCCTCGACAACACCGCCGTAGGCTGTGACGCCACCTTCTCCAGCTCGGTGATTATTCCCAACAAGACCGCCTACGAAAATGGCGTCTACATTCCACGTCGAGACGAAAAAGAGCCGGATGATGGTGGCCAATACGGGCTGAAATTCGACTATGCCTTCCCGAAATCCAAGGCCAAGGTGGGCGCCTACTTCCTGAACTATCACATGCGTCTGCCGATCTACTCGGTGACCAAGGAAGATAGCCCGCTGGCGCAGGGGATTACTGCTGGCAACGACATCGCCTACTTCTATGAATACCCGGAGGATATTCAGGTGATCGGCCTGACCGCCGACAAGACCTTCGAAGGGGTCGGCAACCTGGCCATGAACCTGAGCTACCTGCCGGACATGCCGGTCCAGATCAACACTCCGGACATGACCACCGCCCGGGTACTGGAAGCCAACGGCGTGCCCGCAGCCGCGGCCCAGGGCTTTGCCAGCGTTCCCCAGGACACCATCGACTACGTCTACGGTTCCGGCAACGAAGTCACCGGCTTCAAGGAATTCGATATTCAGCGTGCCGAGGTGACCTTCACCACAGTCATTCCCAAACTGCTGGGAGCCCAGAAGACCATCGTTTCAGCCCAGGTAGGCTCCGAGTTCATTGACGACCTGCCGGATCAGGAAGACATGCGTTTCCGCCGCCACACCAACTTCGGGGTTGGCGAGCTGGGTGAGGATGGCTATGTGACGGACTTCAGCTGGGGCTACCAACTGACGCTCAAGTCTACCTATGCCAACGTCATTGGCCCGGTAGCGCTGACCCCGTCGCTGACCATGAAACATGGCGTGGAAGGCTACTCCAGCGATGACGCCCTGCAGGAAGACGAACGCAGCCTGGGTCTGGGCGTGGGCATGAGCTACAAGAAACTCAGCGCCGACCTGTCCTACACCACTTATAACGATGCCAAGTACAGCGTGGTCAACGACCGGGATTATCTGTCCCTGAGCACCACCTACAACTTCTGAGAAGGCAACGGACACCGCAGGCTGCCCTTCAAGGGAGCCTGCCAAACAGAATGAGGATGGAACGATGAGAAAACTGCAATTTGCCATGGTGGCCCTGTTCGCTGCGCTGCTCGCCGCCTGTGCCACCGGCTACCATGATACCCGTATGGTCAACACCCAGACCGGCGTGGAAAAAGCCCCCCAGGGGCCCTACCAGTCACTGGTGGTGGGGGTTCTGGTGGAGCATGAACTGCGTGGCCACCTGGAAAATGCCATTGTCGCCAGGTTTGCCGAACAGGGCATCCAGGCCACCGCCGCCCATACAGTCTTTGGTGACAAAGGCATCGAAGGCAAAAGCCGTGACTATCTGGCGCAGCGCATGAAGGAAAACGGCTTCGACAGCGCCCTGGCGATCCACCTGGAAGAGCAGCGCACCGAAACCCTTGAAGTCAAAGGCGACCCGGGGGCGGCTGTACCGGTCGCCGGTACCATGACCATGCGCCCTCAGGTGTTCAGCGACGACTTTTTCGTGAACGAGGACATCTATGTGGTTCGGCTGGACCTCTGGGACGTGGACCAGCAAGCGATTATCTGGCAAGGCAACACCGTCAGCTTCAACACCGGCGGCTTCAAGGGCCTGGAAAAAGGTGCAGGCCACTTCGCCCAGGTCATCACCAACGCCATCGGCAAGGCCGATATCTTCTGATCCTGTTTTCTCCTTGATTGTCTCCACCTTCCTTGCCCACTTCGGTGGGCATTTTTTTGCCTTGTCCTGTCACGATCCTGTCATGCTGACCCGGCATATTGACCACCTATCAAGCAGAGAGGCTCGCCCTCTTGCTTCTGACGGGCGCCATCGCTAGGCTTGAGAACTGAATTCAAAGAGATTTCACCATGAACGTAGCCCTGCACAATCACAGCATCAATGCAGACCGCAAGCCGGTCGGCACCGTTGTGCCCGCTGCCTTCTATTATGGGTATTGGTTTAGCCGCTCGCGCGCCTGACCGTTACCCAGGCGCGCCCGCTACGGGACGCCTGCCGAATTAAGAAAACCCCGGTCGGTATCCCGCCCGGGGTTTTTTATTGCCCAAACAACAGCACCACAGAGGACAAACACAATGTATCGATATGGCCAGCACCACAAAGAATCGCGATTTAGCCAGTGGCAAAGCCCGCTCCAGCGAACACTACGATCGAATCACGCGCGACGGTAACCGCGCACAGAACAGTAAGGAACGCCCATGCAACAGACACAGAGCACCACCGCCATCCCCGCCGACACCAGTCTGCGCCGCAGCTTGCCATTGCCCTCCCCCGCCGTGCTGCGCGAGCGCCTGCCGGTGGACGCCCAGCTGGCAGCACAGATCCAGGCCCATCGACAGACCGTGCGCGATATTCTCAATGGCACCGACGACCGCCTGCTGGTGATCACGGGCCCCTGCTCGCTCCATGACCCGAAATCTGCACTGGAATACGGCCACCGCCTGAGCGAACTGTCCCGTCACCTGGATGACAAGATCTTGCTGGTGATGCGTGCCTACGTGGAGAAACCCCGTACCACGGTGGGCTGGAAAGGCATGCTCTACGACCCACATCTGGACGGCAGCAACGACATCGCCACCGGGCTGAATGTCTCCCGCCACCTGTTGCTGGACCTGGCCCGGTTGGGCCTGCCGCTAGCCACCGAGCTGCTGCACCCCATGGCTGCCGATTACCTGGGCGACCTGCTTAGCTGGGCTGCCATCGGCGCGCGCACCACCGAATCCCAGATCCACCGGGAAATGGTCAGCGGCCTGCCCATACCCGTGGGCTTCAAGAATGGCACCGACGGCAGTATCGATGTGGCCAGCGACGCCATGAGTGCCGCTGAGCACCCTCACACTCACCTGGGCATCGACGACAATGGTCACAGTGCGTTGCTGCAGACAGCCGGCAACCCGGATACCCATCTGGTGCTGCGCGGTGGCCATCATGGTCCTAACTACGATGCCGATAGCATCCGCACTGCCGTCGATGCCCTGCAGAGCAAAGGGCACAACCCACGACTGATCGTGGATTGCAGCCATGCCAACAGTGGCAAAGACCCGCTCAAGCAGCCGGAGGTGCTGCACGATCTGCTTGAACAGCGGCGCAAGGGTGAAAAACATATCGCCGGTGTCATGCTGGAAAGCCATCTTCAGGACGGCAAACAGCCCCTGCAGAAACCCCTGCAGTACGGCCTCTCCATCACCGATGGTTGCCTGGGCTGGGACCGGACGGAACAGTTACTCTGTAGTATCGACTAGAGCGGTTCACGGAGACAAACCTGGCAGGAAAGATTGATCCAAATCACGACACTGGCGCTTATTCAGTAAAGGCGGCGGTGCCGTGATAATGTCTACATAACAGACAGGAGGCCTGCATCATGACTCTGGAACAACTGATTACCGCTTTCGTGCTGTTCCTCTGCGGCATTGCCGTGGTGGCATTTATCGTATATCTAAAAAATCAGTCCAATAAACGATAAATAGGAGACCACCAAAATCAGCTGTAAAGCAGCTTCCCTACCCCCATCTTGATCACGTTACCGCCAATGCGGCATTTCACTTCCTTGCCCGGCTTCTTGTCGAACTCCGCATGCAGAATACTCTTGCGGGTATCAGGGCTACCCCGATCAATAGACAGCGTATGTGTACCCGTAGCGGTGTCTTTCTGCTCTGCCAGATAGGCAATAAACTCCGGCATCACATTACCGATGGGCGGAAACATATCCAGGGGAAGGTTCGGATTCAGCAAGCGCCCGTGAAACTCGGAACTGCCAGTAATACTTCCCGGCGCAAACAGGAACAATTCCGAGGTATAGACACCGCCAAACAGATCCGCCCAGCGCTCCACATTCAAGCTCGCCGCCAGCACATGCTCGGGCTTGGTAACCGGAATGATCAACGTAGGCGTCTCCACGCTGACCACCATGGGCTTGTACTTGCTGAACGAGATATGCTTTTCATCAATATTCAGGGCAGCGGCCAGGCGGGGAATTTCCGGGGTATAGCGGTCAATCGTGGGCGTCAGAACCCGGGCAAACTGGATCGAACCTGACCGGCTGTTGCCCGTATCGATAAAGCTTTCAATCAACTGCTGGTTCTGCCTGAACAGAAACGACGCGAAAGCCCCTTCATCCTTGGCAAGCCCCATCTCATGAGCCACATAGGACGCCGCCAGAATGGTATGCGCCCCGAACAACTGCTGCCCCTTGCCATTGAACACGCTCACCGGCATGTCCTTGCCCGGCTCGATAAACACCGTCTCCGTCTGCTGAAACTCACTGGCAATCGCCATCTTGCTGGCATCACTGGTGCCCACACCTTCCAGCTTCACCACAGGAATTTGTGTGCCTTGAAATGGGGCATCGGCAAATACATCAAGTAGCGAATAATCGAGAGCCATCGTCTTCACCCTGTTTTGTTGTGATGACTACGACTATGCCGGATGAAAGAGGGATTGCAATGGGGATTTAAAATACATTTCCAGGTTGATAGCCCAGGAACACTTCCCGCGTCACGCGGAGCCGAAAACCCGTAAAGAAAATCAATACAACAAAATGACGCCCTCCATTTAAGTTATGAAAACCCCAGTAAATCGAATTTCCATCACGGTAAACACTACCGGCTCATAAATATTTCAGAGCCCTTTCAACCGGAATCTTGAACCCTGCACACAGACAACCTAACCACATTTTTCTAGGGTAACCAGCGGCATTGGACGCCAGTTTTAAGCACAAGGAATGCACCCACATGGAACACTCTTTCTTATTTATTACCCGCCTTGCTCTCTTACCCCTTTCCCTGCTTGCAGGCTGCGGCAGTAGTGCAGATATCAGCAAGGCCGAGCAAAAGGTCATTGATCATACTCTGAACTCCCTGGTCTTCGTGGAAGGTGGCACCTTTACCATGGGTCACCCGCAAATCACCAAGACCGTGGAAGTGACCCTCGACAGCTACTCCATACAGGCCTACGAGGTGTCTTACTGGGAGTTTGATACTTTTACCCAAGCAACCGGACGCCCCTTTCAAAACGAGGAAGCCATGGGTGAACCGTTACGCGAACCCGAAAACGCGGCATGGAGAGTTACATGGTATGACGCCCAGAACTATTGCCACTGGCTGGGCGAGCTGACAGGTCTGCCCTTTGAGCTACCGACTGAAGCCCAATGGGAGTATGCCGCCA
>NZ_JBNPEC010000234.1:0-15341 GCF_051117345.1 Alcanivorax sp. | reverse complement strand
CCAGCCGGGGAACCAGTCGGGCCTTCTATGCCACGGATGATGGCACACAGGATTGGGGACGAAATTATCGGGGCGGCCCTAACACGCCTTGGCACCCGGAACCCTCTGGCACTTATCCACCCAACCCATTGGGAATGTACGATATGACCGGCAATGTGACGGAATGGGTGCTGGACTGGCATGACAAAAACTATTATGAAAAGTCTTCGGGGATAAACCCTCAAGGACCTGAGACTGGAACAACAAAAATACACCGCGGTGGCAGCGTTGTTGGTACACAACGCTACAATGCCTTATACCGCCGTTCTCCTGGCCTTAAGCCCGACGACAAACAAGGCGGCGTTCGCTGTGTGATTAACCAACCCTATGCCATTAATAGCTCTGCTGTTACTAAAGTAGGCATTCAATAACTAGCAAGCCCCCAGCGGGGGCTTGCTCTGCAAAGTTCACCTGCCCGCAAACCTTTCCAAGATGCTTTGGTAGTGAGTTCGCCCCTCGCCAACCAGGAAGGTCGACAACTGCAATCTACTGTCCAAAGCCCGAACCATTATCCCGGCTAAGCCATCGCTCACAGGAATGTTACCGCCCATAAGCGAAGCTCCGCACTGCAGCATTGCCAGCGTCACATTCACACTATTCTTGTCAATATTTCATCCCGGAACACAGACATCACGGGCGCATTTTGCTAGGGTAAGCAGCGGCAATGGACGCCGATTTCAGGCACAAGGAACGTATCCACATGCACATGAAATATCCTTTTTCACTTACCCCCTGCCTCTCACTCTTTTCCCTTTCCCTGCTTGCCGCCTGCGGTAATAGTGCGCAGATCAGCGAGGCTGAGCAAAAGGTGATTGGCCATACACTGGATTCTCTGGTCTTCGTGGAAGGCGGCACCTTTACCATGGGTCACCCGCAAGTGACCAAGACCGTGGAAGTGACCCTCGACAGCTACTCCATACAGGCTTACGAAGTGTCTTACTGGGAGTTTGACACCTTTGCCGAGGCCACCGGAGCCCGGAAACCCAGTCAAAGATCTTTTGGCAAACCATCCAGGCAGCCCGAAAATCCTGCCTGGGGACTTACCTGGTATAACGCCCAGAACTATTGCCACTGGCTGGGCGAGCTGACAGGTCTGCCCTTTGAGCTACCGACTGAAGCCCAATGGGAGTATGCCGCCACCAGCCGGGGAACCAGTCGGGCCTTCTATGCCACGGATGATGGCACACAGGATTGGGGACGAAATTATCGGGGCGGCCCTAACACGCCTTGGCACCCGGAACCCTCTGGCACTTATCCACCCAACCCCTTGGGTGTGTACGACATGACCGGCAATGTGGCGGAATGGGTGCTGGACTGGTATGACAAAAACTACTATGAGAAGTCTCTAGGGGTAAACCCTCAAGGTCCCCAAAGTGGTACCCAGAAGTTACTTCGAGGAGGAAGTGTTGGGGGAACTCAACGCTACAACGTGCTGTTTCGTCGTGCCCGAGCGACCATTCCTGACGATAAACAAGGTGGCGTTCGTTGCGTGGTCAATCAGAGCAGTACCATTACGACTTCCGGCGCACGAAAGTAAAAGGAGCAACACTCAGAAACAGCCCAGCTAACCGACACCCTGTTCAAGGGTGCCTCGCCGTTTTTCCCAGCGAACCATCATTCGCCCGCAAAGCGTTCCGCGATATTCAGGAAACGAGTTCGTTCTTCGCCATCCAGGAAGTTCAACAAACGCAGTTCATTGTCCAAAGCCCGAACCATTTTCTCGGCTGGGCCATCGTTCACAGGAATATTAACGCCCATATGTTCCATCACCTCCTGGTATTCGCGAGCATGCTGAATACTCTCAAGTACCACAACCACCGCTTCCTCCCGGCGTTCATCCAGCCCCCCGGAAAGCAAATTCAAATCCCGGTGGGTGGAACCTGCTGAAACCAGCGTATTGAGGAGCCGGCCTTTGGTTTCCGGGAAGGCATAACCCAGCAGCTCCTGTGCCTCTTCATCATCAAGCAAGGTTTCCGCCAGTCGATGTGCCGTTTCACTATCGTCTTCCCATTCCTCCCATCTCAAGAGTAATTCACGACCCAGATTGAATATTCCCTGGACCGCACTAACAGCCAGCAAACCACTAGTGGCAGCAGTTCCGGCGGCAACACCTATTACTCCACCGCGTTTAAACAGTTCGTATTGAAAAGAACAGAAAGCATCAAAGGCAGTGTTGAGGTCGCCTTCTTTTGCGAAAAGATCAATTATATTAAATTCTGCATCGCGAAGTTCGTTATAAAGCAGCACCAGAAAGTCTTTCACATGGACTGCATCCACGGTGAAGGAGAAGCCACCACCAACGCCGAATTTAAAGGCCAGCTCAGCCTTGCAGTGAATTACAAAACGACCCGTTTCCATATCAAACCCGACCTGAAAATCCAGCCCGGCGCCGATGCCGGCCATGCCGGTGGCGGTATAACCCACACTGCCCAACGCCTTGAATTGACTGGCTTGGGGTTGCTGCCACATAAGACCACCCTTGATACCCAGGGTGGCTTTTACCCCCACGAACGCTTCCAGCTTTACGTTAGCCCCTTGCTGGTCATCCAGTTCGGTGTCAAATGGCGAGCGGGTACTCTTGGCCACTTTCACATTATCAGCAGGTGCCGGTAGCGCCTCAGTGTTGATCATGCCGCTATGCTGGCTTTGCTCGTCTGGCCAAGGAGCGTCCGAGCGCAGACCGATGGCTTCCAGGCTTCCTTGCTTGGGGTTGATGTAGACTTTGCCGGACGCCATCAGATTGGCACCGGCAAAGCCAGTCAAGCTGGTGGTCACGTCGAACCGGAAGGCACCCAGCCTAGCCTCTTCCTCCTGCAGGACATTTTTGACTTCTGTCACGCGAAACGGATTGAGGAGTATGTCACCATTGCCCGTTGGGCGCCGCATCTGCTCACAGTATGATTGGCTATTCGGTGGCTGGCATTGGTGGAAGTTGCTGCGAACCTCGCTGGAATAAAAACTCATGGCACCGATCAGAGACAGATTCCTGTATTCATGAAAATACTGAACAATCAGTACGCGCAGTTCCTTTTCATCGCCGGGCTGCAACGGGCTAAATGCACTCTCACCGAACAGACCGTCCAACAGCTCACCACCAATCATCGACAGAACCTGCCCCATCGGTTGGTCGCTGGTGATTCTTTGTGGCCCCAGGGCATTGGTCATTTTCTGCTGCTCTGCTTCTCCCCAGATACCCTCACGGAATAGTGCTAACCAGCCGTTGACATCACCCAGCAAAAAACCCTGGATTGCACGGGTGCGATAAGGACAATAATTGCCATCGGCATCACGACCAATAGCATCCACCCGCATTTCTGTCCGGGTCAACTGACTGTCGACTTGCAGCTTTCTGAGGCGCTGATTCAAAAGACCGATAACCCTTGGTGAGGGAAAACTACCGTGGTCAACCGAGGCTGTCTGAACCAACGACAGTACCTGATCGACTCTGACCTGAGTGCTTCGACGTCGAACCGTGAAGCTGGCCTGCCAGCCGGTGTCATCGGGCAGCAGGAACTGACCACGCACACGCCCCTGGGCCAGTGAAAGGTCCAGCTCTGCTTTCCCTTCAGCGCTGACCATCCCTTTCATTGCGTCAAGCTCAAATGATGCTGTAGCACCACCCACATAGCGCATAAGAGACGCCCCCCCATCCACAGAGAAGCGTTCAGGTGGCAGGGGTTCGTTGTTGATCGTTGTGTGCCACTGGCCTTGTTGTTGCGGGGACAGTGACTCAAGGGTAATAAACTCATCAAACCATTGCGGCTGATCCTGCTCTTCCGGCCACACTTGTTGTAGATAATCCTGCGCTTGGCCCAGGCCGCTTTTATCTAGTTCGTTCTGATCCAGCATTGCCAAGGCCTTATCTCTTCGGCTTTCCTTCCAACCGATATCGAACTTTGCCTTTTCATTGATCTTTGCGACCCAGCCATCTACCGCGTCAAACCAGCTATCGGGAAGAAGCTCAGCCAGGGTGGCTGTTGGCCCTAGTGCTTTCAGTAATTGTCGGGATTGAATCTGTCCCTCTCGTTTGTCGATCAGCTCCCATTCACCTTTGATATTGGCTGATACATTGCCAAACGCTTCCTTCAGTTTGGTTTTTCTCTGCTCTACCTGTGCATCAGCAGGCATGTCATTGGTGCCATAGTCCAGCGAGTCTCGAATGCCTTGCACGGTGTAGCGGCGGTCTCCTTCAAGGCGATGGTATGCAAGGGCATCACTGGGAATGAAGGAAAACTGACTGCCTCCCAGTTTTCGGGGGCGGACCACTTCCATCATTGTGTGTGAGGCGCTCCCTCCTTTTGCATACTGTGGAGGATTGCCATTGTCGCTTTCACTGCTACCACCGTTATTACTGGCGGGTTGAGCCAATAATGCTTCCAGTTCTTTTTTGGCATTATCCACTGCTTGATCGTCACCGGCTTGAATAGCTTCCTGAAGAGCGATCACCGGCGCGTTGTATTTCTCTTCCAGTCGCTCCAGGCGTTGCACCTCAGCGCCAGTCAGCAACAGGACTTCTTCACTGGCCGGAATGATCACCAGATCCTCAATCGGAGCCAACTTGCAGGTCAGTTCTGTGGCTTCATCGTCATCAACTGGACAGAGTTCTGCTCTGGAGCAGGCTCGCAGGGAACAACTTTCAGCACCCTCCTGTTGCTCTGTCGCAGCCTGATATTCGGGCCGGCTCAGATGTTCATAATGATCCAGGCTCAAACGGGCTTGCCCTAAAGGCACTCCGGGAAAAGTCAAAATCCCATTCGTCACCTGGCTATAATGAATATCGCCGTTACCGTCCTCCAGGCTTCCCGGGGTGCCCTCCGGTAGAGGCCCTCCCGCTTCAGAGAGCGGAGTAAACCTCAGACTATCCAATATATTCAGGGGCATCTCGGTATCGATTTCCTGCCCTTGATAGCGAACACTGAGCAGATAATCCCGGGTCAACAGTGCCGAATTTTCCTCATCACCGGTCACTTGAATCACACCACCTGGCAAGGTGACTGGCCACGGCACGCGGATATCACCGGCAGTCTTTTCTATGGTTTGCTGCCAGCTTTCTATATCTCGCTCATTGTCGCCATATCGCTCAACCAGGGTTAGCGATAATGCCTCATCGGGATTCAAACCTCGGACGCGCACTATCGCTGTGGTTTCATCGCCCAACTGAACGGTCTGCTCTTGCCATCTCACTGAGCGCAGCTGTGCAGAGGAAGACTGGCCTTGCCATTCCGGGTCCAGGTCCATCTCTTCCACGGGGGTGATCGCACTGGCAGGCATCGGCACCGGCTTATCCGCCTTGCCCCCCTTGGGTACCCCGTATTCCTTGTCGCCATTGAAGGTAACGCCACTTTGCCCCTTCAAGGTCACCGTATTGCCAAACAGGCGCACCGTGCCATTCGCTTTAATGGTGATACCGCCACCACCCCGATGAAGGGTGAGATCTCCGCTGCCATCACCACGGATGTCGATGGAGCCGGTCGCTTGCAGGTGCAGGTTGCCCCCGACCTTGCTGGCTAGACCTTTCCTGGCAGTAATGGTTGCGCTTCCCTGCACTCGCAGCTGGCTGTTGGCAGCGCTGTACAGTTCCAGGTTTTTGCCGGATTCCAGGGTGGCATTGTCGGTAGCGGTTAGATTGGTGCTGGTCTGGGACTGATGATGAATCACACCGGAATCGGTGTGATTCACAGATCGGTTCAGGACTTGCGTTGTGCTGTCGCTACCGATTCGGATCTGGCTGTTTTTCCCGACGTCAATATTCTGATCTTGGCCTGCGCGCATCACTAGTGCTCCCTGCTCACAGGCCAGGGTCACCAGCGGGCTTTCGCTGTTGGCGGTCAGATCAAGGAGACATTGCCCATCCGGGGTGTTCAGGGTAATTGCTTGCGCCTCTTTTCTGTCATTGAGGTTCAACAGATGGCCGGCCGGGGTAAGGATGCGGTTTTCCGGCGCGTTTCGGTTGTTTACCGGGCCGGGCTGGGATGCAGCGGGGGCATAGCCCAATATCAACGGCTTGTCCGGGTCGTTGTTCAGGCAGGTCAGCAGCACTTCAGCACCGTTTCTCAGCGGCCAGTCCCAACCGGTGGCTTGCCCGTCTTTGCCGGGCAAGCTTCCGTGGGGCTGTAGCTGGCGCAGGGGTGGGCTGGATTCGGTAAGGGGCTGGTCGCCATCATCAAAACCAATGCGGGCTTTGCGGCTGGCCATGCCATCCACATGACTATAGGGGCCGTCAGCTTCGACCCGTGCCGGGAAGACCAGAGGTAGCGAGATTTGAGCAGGCAATGCCGGGCGGAAGGGCTGCGCTAACGGTAGTAGTTCGGCCTCCCAGGCAAATCCATTGGGGCTGTTACCCTGGTGGTTTCTGGGGGAGGAGAACGTCAGGGCGGCACGGGTAACCAGACAAGGGCCATGCCCTGCAACAGGTAGCCACTGGCCAACCTGCAAGTCTCCCACCGCCCCCGACACCAGAATGGTATGGGACCGGCATTGCTGCCTTTCCTGCTCCAGACGAGCTTGTGTCAGAGTGGCATGCACATCACCGCTGCCAGACTGGAAAAAGGTTTGCTGGGTTGCCACCTTGCCTGCTGATGACTGATTTTCCTGTGTCAGAGCGGCGACTTCCGATGGGCACACTTGCTGATGAACCCGGCTGCGGTCGGGCTGCCAGCGGTAATATCGACGTGACTGTCGCAATGCGACCATGGCATGGCCGGCCACACTGCGGCTCCCGCCGGTTTCTGCGGTGACAGCCAGCTCGCCCCGGTCAGCACGGCTGGCGCCGTGCTGATCGTCGGCGAGGACGATGACCTCGCCCTGCTCTGCCAATGTGGAATAAAACCAGATGCCATCCCGGGCCAGGAGTCGCTGCAGGAACTGCAGGTCGGTTTCTCCTACCTGCGCCGTCCAGTCCATGGCCGGATAGTGTTCATGGGTACGATCGTCCACTGTAAGACCATATTCCTGCAGTAACTCTTCCGCCAGTTCGATGACGGTACGGCGATGAACGATGCGATAACGGGATTGCTGTCGCAGAGCCGCGAGGCCTGAGGTAACGGTGAGCACCCACTCCTCCTGCCCATCAGGCAGGATCCGTCCCTGATCAATACGAGTTACCTTGCCGGCATAACCCCGGCTCAGGCCATCCGCACTGGTGCAGCTCCACTGCGCAGGTTTATCCAGAAAGCTGCCCGCTTCCACGCCCACGGCAACCGCACAGTAAAACCGGTATTCGCTGATCTGGCTGAGGGAAGAATTCGCAGTCAGGGCATAGGGCTCCAATGGCAGCCCATCAACGGTCAGGGCAATTTTACCCCCGCCGAGGCCTTCATTACCGTTGCCAAACAATGACGCACCGGCCTGCTCCAGACGTTCACCGATTTCTTCTTTGACGTCATCCAGAGCGTCGTCCAGTTTGCCTTCGATATTATCCAGCCAACCCATCGCAGCCTTCCCTGATTGCTTGGTTATGCGTAGTACGTCGATTCTGGGATGGTGGGCTACGCCTGCGGCTAACCCACCCTGCTTTTGTTCCGGGTGAAGGTTTTAGTTACTGCCTACCATCTGCCCATCCACCTTGATGGAGCCACCGGAGATTTCCACACTGGGACCGTCAATAATCAGATCCCCTCCTGGGGTGATTTCAATGGTGCCGCCGCCCTGGCTGAGTCGAATGGGCGCACTGCCTGAACCGCGAATCGTGATAGCACCCTGTACATCCATGCCCAGCTTGCCGTTATCCACCACCACTGTTGCGTCACCAGAAACCACGTCCATGGAGAAGTTGGCTTCGGCTTTTGCAATCAGGTCCTTGCCTGCATGCAGGGTCATATCGCCCTTGTCCGTTGCCATGCGAAGATTGTCGCCGGCCTTGAACAACAGGTCCGAGCCGGCTTGCAGTTCCACCTCACCTTCCTGGGTCATCAACTTGAGATGGCGGGCCACGGTCACGGTCTGATCTTCGCCAACCTCGGTATTCTGCGAGCCGCCCACTTCGGTGGTCATGTTGCCACCAGCACGCAGTGCCATATCCCCTTCAACACTTTCCAGGGTTACCTGATGGGCGTCATGCCGGGCATCCAGACTCAAACGGTTTTTGCGCTCATGGGTGAACAGTTCGATACGCTCTTCACCGGCCCGGTCTTCCATCAGCAGTTCGTTGCCACCGCGGGTGCGCAGGATATGCTGACTGGGGTTCGAAGCGGTGACAGGCCCTGGTGTGGCCGGGTTGCTGAGGGCGCCAAGGATAATGGGGCGGTCGATATCGCCGTTGACGCAACTGAGCAACACTTCGGTACCGCCATGCAGGGGAAGGTGCATGCCACTGTCCGGGCCACCGTAGGGTTGCATCAGGCGTACCGGCGGACTGGCCTCCCCCTGTGGTGAATCGCTGAGATCAAAGGGAAGGCGAATGCGGTAACGGCCCTGATCGTCCAGGTAGGCATAATCGCTGCCATCTCCTTCCACCACGGCAGAAAAGCTGCCGTGAACCGGTGCCCGCTGCCAGGACGCTGCGCTGCGCCAGGGGATGGATACCGGTACCAGGGTCAGTTCACTTTGCAGGCCGGGACGGTCACTGTTCTGGCCGAAGGCGTGACCCACACGCTGATCCCCCTGAATGGTCACCGCCGCCACCAGCCATTCACCGTCGTGGCTGGGGTGGCCTGCAAGGATCAGCTTCATGCCAGGAACGAACTGGCCAGTGTCAGCCCGCGCGATCACCGTCTGCCGCTGTACATCTTCTACTTCACAGCGAACGCGGGCCATGGCGCTGCCCTGCTCCGCGTCCACGGCGTTAACACCCCAATGGCACTGGTCGCCCCGACCGCCCAGACCTTCGGCATAGCCCTGGGGCGGGTTATCCGGAGTGTCCGGGTTATGGTCATAAACATTGAACGTACCGCTGCGCCAACGAATCGTTCGGGTAACCTGAAACACGCGCTCACTGCCATCTGCCTGGCCACTTTCGGCATGGAATTCCAGCATGGCGCTGCCCACGGTTTCCTGCAGGGCGGCGCTGTCATCATGGAAATGAAAATGCGGGCCACTGTCCTCGTGAACCACGGCGTAAAAGGCGCCGTCACGGGCCAGCAGCCGCTCCAGGAAATCCAGATCGCTTTCTTCATACTGCACGGTCATGGCTCGCGCAGGTTGGGGCTGGCGAAACTCGATGGTGATGTCATCGCCATTGAAGCCCGCTTCTTCCAGCACCTGTTCGATAATCTCCTGCACGGTCTTGTTGAGAAAGACCCGGTTGTGACGATTCAGGGCCAGCGGAAACAATGGCGACACCAGATGCAGGCGAAGGCGAGCGCCTTCCGGGCTGGCGTTAAGCTCCTCCACCGCTTCCACCATGAAGGAGAAGTACTGTTGCTGCCCCCCGTTTCCTTCCACTCGCAAGGTGGCCGATTCCCCAGGCAGGGAAGCCAGCGATGGCTCGATACGCGTCAGCACATCCACCTGCATGCGCCCCAAAGAAGACAGCGCCAGATCCTGTGAAGCAAAACACTCCACGGCCAAAGCCTCTTCGCCCATGCCTGCCACATCGATAAAGAAACGACATTTGGGGGCGTCCATCAATTGCTGCATGGCACCGCCGGCGGCCTGCTCCAGCTGCTGCATGACAGAGGCTTTCAGGCTGTCCAGGGAAACGTCTCCATTGGCCAGCCCGGACAACATATTGCCATTGAGAAAGCCACCACTATCAACGGAAGGCAGGCCCGAGCCAGGCAATGCCGACTGGGCTGATGATGGAATGTCTACTTCACCAAGCAGGTCTTTGGCACGGTCCAGATACTTGTCGATACCCATGGAACTGTCCTTGTTGTGTTGTGGTTATCGTCAGGCGCTCAGGGATTCCGGCACCGGCTGGTCCGCGAAGACGGCCGTTATTTGTCCCTGTTCATCCAGTTCCAGGGTGAGAATGTCAGGCATGTCGTCGTCGGCCATGTAGCCCAGCAGTTGCTGAGCCAGACCCGGCATCAGTTGCTGCTCGATGACGGATTCCACCTGGCGGGCACCGCTCTCGGCCACCTGGCATTGCCGCGACAGTTGTTCCATGACTTTCTGATCCACCCGGAAGGTGATGCCGTGGGCCTGCATCAACCGCTGGGCCACCGCATCCAGGCGCATAGCCACGACGGCATTGAGCATGTCCTGATCCAGGGGGCGGAAGGGAATCACCTGCATGCGGGCCAGCAATGCGGCGGCAAAATGGCGGCGCAGATCCGGCTCGATGGCATCGATAAGCTGCCGATCACTGAGGGCTTGCCAAGCCTGCTCCGGAGTGGCTTCATCATTGGCATCGTCAGACGCTGACGTCACGGCTCCGTCCTGGCCCGCAACCGCTTCCTCGTCGTCCGGCGCCTCTTCCGGTGGCAACGCCATCTGTTGCAAGGTGTCGCTACCCAGGTTGGACGTCATCAGGATGACGGTGTTGCGGAAATCGATTTCCCGCCCTTCTCCATCGCGCAGCACACCGCGATCGAATACCTGGTAGAACAGGTTCATCACATCCGGGTGAGCTTTTTCCACTTCATCCAGCAGCACCACCGAGTACGGACGCTGCCGCACCGCTTCGGTGAGCACACCGCCTTCGCCAAAGCCCACATATCCCGGCGGGCTACCCTTAAGCTGGGACACGGTATGGGCTTCTTGGTATTCACTCATGTTGATACTGACCAAAAAGCGTTCACCGCCGAACAGTTCATCGGCCAGGGCGCGGGCCGTTTCGGTTTTGCCCACACCACTTGGGCCGGCAAGCAGGAAGACCCCCAGGGGACCTTCGTTTTTCCGCAGGCCCGCCTTGGCAGCGCGCAGAGTCCGCGCCAGCATGCTCAATCCGCCATCCTGACCCACCACTCGTTGCGACAGGCGCTGTTCCAGATCACGCAGTACCGACACTTCATCACGCTGCATGCGCCCGAGCGGTACCCCGGTCCAGTCCGCGATAACCGACGCCACCGTGGCTGCATTCACTTCCGGATGAATCATCGGTTCACCGGCTTGTACCGCATGAAGCGCCTCGCGCCGTTCACGACTGCCATCCAGTGCCGCCACGGTGGCCTGCTCTTGTTGCCAACGCTGTTCGGTGGTTTCCATTTCGGTGGCCACCTGTTGCTGCTCTTCCTTTAATTGTTGGCGCAGACGGTCATCGGCAGGCAGTCCCTGAGACTGATCCTGTTGCAGGGCAGTCAGCCGTTGCTCCAGATAACGCAAACGTTCGGCGCCCTGTGACAATCCCCGGGGCTGGCTGGCCTGGCTGAGTCGCACGCGGGCCGCGGCGGTGTCGAGTACATCAATGGCCTTGTCCGGCAGCTGGCGCCCGGTGATGTAGCGTTGGGACAAGGTGACGGCGGCGGACAGGGCTTCGTCTGTCAGATGCACGTTATGGTGATCGGCAAACTTGTCCTTGAGTCCACTAAGCATCAGCAGCGCTCGCTCGCTATCCGGTTCGTCTACCGGGACACGCTGAAAGCGTCGATCCAGGGCCGCATCCCGTTCGAAATAGCGTTTGTATTCCGCCCAGGTGGTAGCGGCGATGGTGCGCATGCCGCCCCGCGCCAAGGCCGGCTTGAGCAAGTTGGCCGCATCATTCTGACCGGCATCACCACCAGCACCGATAAGAGAGTGAGCCTCATCAATAAAGAGAATGACCGGAGTGGGTGAATGCTGGATTTCGCTGATCACCTGTTTCAGGCGACGCTCGAATTCCCCTTTAACGCTGGCCCCGGCCTGCAGCTGACCCAAATCCAGCCCCAGCAAGCGCACGTCTTTTAATGACTCGGGCACTTCACCATTAACGATCTGCTGGGCCAGGCCTTCTACTACTGCGGTTTTGCCCACCCCCGGTTCACCCACCAGGATCGGATTATTCTTGCGGCGACGGCAGAGGATATCGATGGCCATGCGGATTTCATCACCTCGCCCGACTACCGGGTCGAGGCGGCCCTCCCGGGCTTCCGCGGTGAAATCCTGACAGAACTGGCTCAACGCTTCTTCGCCTGCCGGGCGGGACACAACGCCGACACTACCCGGGTCGTCGGCAACATTCGGGGCACTGCGTGGCTGCTCTACGGACGCCGACGTCCAGGCGGCAAAATGCTCGCGCAATTGCGCTAGTGACATGGGATCCAGTAGGGCAAAAGCGTTGTCACCCAGGCGCGGCAGCAGTTCCAGCAAGGCATCCAGCAGGCTGATACTGCGAATGGTGTCACCCTGGTAATACAGGCTGGAGGCCAACCAGGACTGTTCCAGCCATTGCACCAAGCGAGCGGAAAATACCGGTTTTTCAGGGTTGGAGGTGCGCAGACGAGACAGGGCCTGCATTTGCGCTTCGAACACCTGGTCGGCGCTGATGTCGCTGTGGGCCAATGCCAGTTGCAGGTCATTGCGCAAATCACTTTCCAGTAACTTGATCAGCACATGCTCGATGCGCACTTCATAGTCGCTACGCGCGGCGGCAAATACCGCCGCCTGTTCCAATGCGCGGGCACAGGTATCGTTGAGTTTTTCCACCAGCCGGCGGATGGTTTGACCTTGCATGTTCCCCTCCATGGATTAATTCCCGTTACTGTGCGCGGTTTCCGGTGCCACGCGGATGACGTATTCCTGTTGCAGGCGCTCACCCAGCCAGACAGACCAGCCCAAACGCTGTTCATCGGTTCCCAGCCCCACACCGCTCCGCCGCGAAGGACAAACGCGGATTTGCAACTCGGCACCCACCTGCCCTTGCAGATAGTCATCCAGTTGTTGTCTCAGGTTGTCGCCCAGAGTGTGCCCGG
This sequence comes from Alcanivorax sp., assembly GCF_051117345.1. Classification (GTDB taxonomy): domain Bacteria; phylum Pseudomonadota; class Gammaproteobacteria; order Pseudomonadales; family Alcanivoracaceae; genus Alcanivorax. The sequence goes on along the minus strand of NZ_JBNPEC010000234.1, from coordinate 2,532 downwards.
GCAGTAATTGTTGTGCCGCCAGGGAATGCACTGGTCCCAGGCGCACGGCCACATTGCCGTTGGCCATATAAGCCTGGCCACCAAGGATGGCGTTATCCCCCAGTGCGCAATCGTTGCGGCCCAGCACACAGCCTTCACCGAGGGCTTGCCAGGCAGGCTGACGGTCCTGCACATCTACGCCGATGCCGGGCAGGCGATCCTGCAGCAGGGTTTGTAAGCCACCTGCACTGCGAATTTTCGTTACCGGAAAATAGCGTCTGTCCCTGTCAGCCTGCTCTTGTTGCTTATTGCCTGCGCCAAGGCGACCGGACAACGCATCCGCACTACCGCGAAAGGCGGTAGGTAAACGCCCCGCCGCCGGTCGTGCAATCTGCATGGCCCTGTACAACAAGGCATAGAAGCGTGGATTGAAAATATTAAGGAAATCGCGCATCCGGGCTGCATCGTCATCCTCGGCGGTAGTCCGGTCGAGCAGGTAATGAGGTACCGGCGCATCAACGCCATACAGGCCGAAAAAGCCCATCAACAACGTCAACTGTTGAGACTGCTGCAGGCAGCCTCGAATATCCGAGGCAGGAAACACCAGATTGTCATCCGGCAACAGGCGCACCCGTTTCTCCAGCCCCTGACCAAACACCGTCCCTTCCGGGTCACAGGCTTCCAGCAACTCCATGGCCTGGGAAAAATCAAATTGCTGGGGCGCTTGCAGCAGCCCCTGCATTATATCGGCGCCGCGCAACCCACCTGAGGTTCCCATACAAACTCCTTCTGACTGGGTTGGGCGATAACACGTAATTCCACGCTCTCGTTGATCGGCGCTAGCTGGCTAAGCAGGCGGTGCAGGACGCAGCCGAACAGATAGATATCGTCCAGCGATAAAAAGTCGCCCTGGCTGAGCTGCATCGTTATCACCGCGCCCCGATAGAGCATGCCCTTGAGCATCCGAGTAACTGGTGTGACGTTCACTTCCTGTAGAGCCTGGCGACGGCGCTGATTTTCCTGCCGGTCGGTCCAGTCAAGAAGTCCCATCAGGGACTGCAGGCTGTTACGGTTGGCCAACCCCACTGCGGAAAGCTGCATCAGTGCCTGTAATTGCCAACGGTAGGCGCTGCTGTCCGGGCACGGCAGATAACTGCAGGGGCGATTGAGGTTGCGGATCGACAGAGACGACGGCACGCCCTCGCCGGGCCGGGTGATCTGGTTTTCTGCCAAATAACGACGCGGCAAATAACCATCACTGACACTGACACGGGCGGATAGTGTCTGTGCCGTAATCAGGCCGGGACCGGACAGGCTGATAAACGGCTGAGGTGTTGCCAGCCCAAGATCACGGCGTGTTAATCGATAGCAGTATTCACCCTGGCTGAAATCATGGGCACGATAAAAAGGCTGGTAGTCGGTGAGTCGGGCACTGCGATGATCACGGCCGGTCAACGACAGGATCTCATGCAGGACGACGGTATCGGGATATTTCTGATCCGGGAGGAAACGATATTCCGCCCGTTTCTGATCCACATCGATGGGATCCGCATCCAGCTCATAGAGGTTGATGGCCGGCACACAGTTAAGCTGGAAATGCTCGCTCTTGAGCTGATGCTCCGCTGGCAATTGCAGCGGCAGCTCCACTTGCACCTGGCATTCACGGCCTTTGTCCGGGAAGGTCAGTTGTGACAGGCCGGCAACCCGAATAAAGAAAAATCGTTCCCGCCAGGCAAAATAATCCTGCAGCAGAGAAAAGCCGGGAAGCCCGCGATGGTGGCCGGTATGGGGCAGCTCTTCCAAGTACGGCATGCTGACTTCAGCGGCGCCCAGTTCACCACAGAATGTACCATCCACTGAAAAGCCCAGCTTGCCCTTCGGACGGCTGAGGCCATGACAGAGCGCCAGCGCCAGGGCTGGATCGCAGTGCAGGTAAATATCCAGGGTAGACAGATCCAGGTCCGCCAGATTGCCGGCGCCGGCATGGGCCAGTGTCAGAGTCAGTTCAGTGCTGCCATTACCGGTTTCACGGGTCTCAACGCCGCCAACCCGCAATGGCAGGATCTGTAAGTCAGCCAGCGTGGAAAAGTGACATTGCTGCCTGTTATCTCCCACCGGAGCGGAGCGGATGATGCTACCGGCCGGCAGGCTCTTGCCACCCTGGGCATTGGCATCCGGCGTAAAGCTCATCACCGTGCGACTGGCATAGCCGCGTAACTGGCCAGGGCATAACTGCTCCAGCAGCTGCTCACTGATAGCGGTTTCGCTATCATCGATACGGGTACGGATCTGTGCTGCGATAAATGCCATCCCCTCCAGCAAACGCTCCACATAGGGGTCGCGATCACGGACTTCGGCCAGGTTCAGCATCCTGGCCTGTTCCGGATGGGCTTTGGCAAAATCCGCGGCAGCCTCATGCAGCAACCGCATTTCGGATTCAAAATACTCGCGCATTGGCTGCTCCCGCCTTGATATCGGCCCCCCCGTCGCTCTGGAAATAGGTACGGAAACGGGCCACGCCGCCTTCCGGCACCACACCGGTCACTTCCAACT
>NZ_JBNPEC010000219.1:0-6587 GCF_051117345.1 Alcanivorax sp. | reverse complement strand
CCGCCCTTCACGCTGGTGGTGTCCCCCACCCGGGCGGTCTTGCTTACCGCCCCCTTTCGCGACCGTTTCGGGATTCTCCAGCGGCTGGAATTTTATTCGTTGGAAGTTCTCTCCGGGATTGTGATTCGTGCCTGGGACATTCTCGCCATTCCCATTGATGATGCCGGCGCCCTTGAAGTAGCGCGACGCGCCCGGGGTACCCCCCGTATCGCCAACCGGCTGTTGCGCCGGGTGCGTGATTACGCGGAAGTAAAAGGTGACGGGCGTATTACCGAAGCCATGGCCCAGCGGGCGCTGGACATGCTGGAGGTGGATAGTTGTGGCCTGGACGGCACCGACCGGCGTCTACTCGACATGATCATGCACAAATTTGATGGTGGTCCGGTGGGACTGGAATCACTGGCTGCTGCCCTCAACGAAGATGCCGGCACCCTGGAAGAGGTGGTGGAGCCTTATCTGATCCAGCAGGGGTTTATCCAGCGCACCCCACGCGGGCGCGCCACCACCAACCATGCCTGGCGGCATTTTGGGCTGCAGCGCCCGCGAAAGGACGGTGATTTGTTTAATGATTGAAAAAAAGCCACAGGATGGGGAATTTACCCTGCCGGTGCGCGTCTACATCGAAGACACTGATGCCGGTGGTATCGTCTATTACGTGAATTACCTGAAATTCATGGAAAGGGCACGCACGGAATTCATGCGCACCCTAGGGTATCAGCACTATGTGCTGGCCGATGAGAACTTCCAGTTTGTGGTCCATTCGGCCAATGTGCAGTACCGTCAGCCGGCCCGCATCGACGACGCGCTAGCCGTGACCGCGCGGCTCAAGCAGCTGGGCAAGGCGACACTGCTTTTCGACCAGCAGGTACGCCGGGGTGACACCTTGCTCTGTCAGGCTGAAATCAAGGTGGCTTGCGTCAGTGCTGATACTCTCAGGCCCACCGGGATACCGGTGGGCCTGTACAACAAATTCAAAGCCGCCAGCGAAGGAGAAGGGCTCAATGGTTGAGGCATCGAGTATGTCTGTCGTCAGTCTGATCAGTAACGCCACCATTGTGGTGCAGCTGGTTATGGTGCTGTTGATAGTGGCGTCGTTGACGTCCTGGTACATGATTGTCAGCCGTTTCCGGGTAATGGGGCGGGCTCACAAGGCGGGGCGTGCCTTCGAAGAGAAATTCTGGTCCAGCGAGGACTTGGCTTCGCTTTACAACCAGAGCCGCAAGGACCCAGATGTGGATGCGGGCCCGGAAGCGATCTTTCGTGCCGGTTTTCAGGAGTTCGTGCGCCTGTCCAAGAGTACTCGTGGTGCCGAAGCGGTGATGGATGGCAGTCAGCGGGCCATGCGCGTTGCCTTGCAGCGTGAACAAACCCGGTTGACCAAGCACCTTCCTTTTCTGGCAACGGTGGGTTCCACCAGCCCTTATGTGGGTCTGTTCGGCACGGTATGGGGCATCATGAATTCCTTCATGGCCCTGGCCAACGTCAAGCAGGCCACACTCAGCGTGGTTGCGCCGGGTATTGCAGAGGCGCTGATTGCTACGGCCATCGGCCTGTTTGCGGCGATTCCGGCGGTGATGGCCTACAACCGCTTTTCTGCGCAGAGCGACGCCTTGCTCACCGAAAATGAAATGTTCGCCGAGGAGTTTTCTTCGGTGCTGCATCGTCAGGTTCACGGACGCGAGGGATAAGCCATGAGCGGCGTGAAGATAAGGGTGCCGCGCAAGCTCGTTGCCGAGATGAACGTGGTGCCCTACATTGATGTGATGCTGGTGCTGCTGGTGATTTTCATGGCCACGGCACCGATGATGACCCAGGGCATCAATGTGGACCTGCCTGACAGCAACAGCGAGCCCATCGATACCAACAAGGATGAGCCGGTGATCATTTCGGTGACCGCTGACGGTAGCTATTACATTGATGTTGGCAGCGACAGCCGCAAGTCCGCCAGCCTGGAAACCGTGCAGGGTCATGCGTTGCGCATCCACAAGCAGAAACCGTCCACCCTGTTTCTGGTGGAAGGTGACAGCCAGGTGGCATATGCCAAGGTGGTCCAGTTGATGGGTGCCTTGCAGGGCGCCGGCATTACTCAGCTGGGTCTGGTGACTGAACCGCAGGGCAGCAATGAGTGATCGTGGCGCCGCGCTGCTTTTTACCCTGCTCATTCATCTGCTGGTGTTTGGGCTGCTGGTGTTCAGCTGGAGCACGGACCCGACCCTGCATAAGGCGCCGGTGATTCCTCCCCATGTGAAAGCCACCATGGTGGAGACGTCGAAACAGAAGACGGCGCCGGTGAGCAAACCGAAGCCTGAGCAAAAGCCAGCGCCGAAACCGGAACCGAAGCCAAAGCCGAAACCCAAACCGGAGCCCAAGCCCGAACCCAAAAAGCCTGAGCCCAAACCCAAGCCGAAACCGGAGCCAACCAAAAAGCCGGTGCCAAAGCCAAAGCCAAAACCGGAACCCAAGCCCGATCCGAAACCGGCTATCCCCGATATTGAGGAGCCGAGTCTGGAGGAAATGCTGGCCGAGGAAGAGCTGGAGATGGCAAAGCCGACGAAGTCATCATCTCAGGAGTCACAGGAAGCGGCCAGCAACGCAGATCAGTCAGATGTGGAGGTGGCCAGTCACAGTGATGCCATCCGCGCGGCAGTGAAGCAGCGCTGGCGAATCCCCGGCACGTACCGGGGGCGCAATGATCTTAAGACCACCGTGCGGATTCGCACGATCCCTGGTGGCGATGTACTGAATGTGTCGGTGGTCAGCTCCAGCGGCTACCCACAATTTGATGATTCGGTCATCAAGGCGGTTGAGCTGGCAAGTCCGCTGCCGGTGCCAACCGGAGCGTTGTTTGATAAAGAATTTCGCTCATTCTTAATGGAATTTGAGCCAACAGGAGTATCGCAGTGAGTCGTATTGCGTTGTTAGTGGTGATGTTGCTGAGTTTCTCCACCGCCAGAGCTGAGCTGCTCATTCGGGTCACGGAAGGTCGGGTCGATGCGGTGCCGATTGCCATTGTGCCCTTTGAAGGTTCGCAGAATGCGCCCGAGGACGTGTCACAGATTGTGCAGGCGGATCTGCATCGCAGTGGCCAGTTCAAGCCGCTACCGGCGGAAGATATGCTCAGCCGGCCGCGCAATGAAAGCGAAGTCATCTACCGGGATTTCCGTGTGCTGGGGGTGGAATACATCATCACCGGCAGCATGAAAGCCCAGGAAACCGGTGGCTACGAAGTCAGCTATGCCCTGTTCGACGTCAACCGGCAGGTGAAGCTGATGTCGGAAACCTATCGGCCCCCGGTGTCGCAGCTGCGGGATGTGGCCCATGCCATCAGTGACCGGATCTATGAACAGCTCACCGGTATCCCCGGTGCGTTTTCCACCAAGATTCTCTATGTGACGCATAATCGTAGTGACAAAAACCCGTACCAGCTGCAATATGCGGACGCTGACGGGCACCGGGTGACGACGATTCTGCGCAGCAAAGAGCCGATCATGAGCCCGACCTGGTCGCCGGATGGCAGGAAAGTGGCTTATGTCTCTTTTGAGGATGATGGTATGCCGGGGATCTATACCCATGATCTGGCAACCACCAACCGGGAAAAGGTGTCCAGTTTCAGAGGCATTAATGGTGCTCCGGACTGGTCGCCGGACGGCCAGAAGCTGGCCCTGACCCTGTCACGGGACGGTAACCCGGAGATTTACATGCTGGATATCGCCACCAAGCAGCTAACACGGCTGACCCAGCATTATGGTATCGATACCGAGCCTCGCTGGCTGCCGGATGGGGAGCACCTGGTGTTCACCTCCAGCCGTTCCGGCGGGCCACAGATCTACAAACTGAACATAAATGATAAGTCGGTCCGGCGAGTGTCTTTCCAGGGTGCGTATAATGCGCGCCCGGATGTCACACCCGACGGCCGTTATCTTGTTTATGTACACCGACGAAACGGAAATTTTAACGTCGGGGTGCAGGACCTCCAGCGGGGCACATTCAATATTGTGACCCGCACAGACATGGATGAATCGCCCAGTGTTGCGCCCAATGGAAGTATGGTAATTTACGGGACGCAAGATCGGGGGACGGGGGTTCTGGAAGCCGTATCCATTGATGGCAGAGTCAAAGTGAAGCTGCCGTCGAAGGAAGGGGAAGTCAGAGAACCGGCCTGGTCGCCGTTCCTCTGAGTCATTCTCGGAGTCCAATACTAGGAAATTATAGGAGCTTTTCGCATGCGTTCATTTCTTAACCCGCTGTTTGCCCTGATGTTGGCAGCTGCCCTGGCAGCCTGTTCCAGCACCCCGACTGAAGACGACAGCTCTGCTACCGACGATATGTCCCAGCAGACTGATACCTCTCCGGTAACTCCGGTTGAGCCGTCTACTCCGTCCAAGCCGGACACCAGCAGCATCCCGCTGACAGCTGACAACTTTTACAACCATCCGTCCAACTACGATGGCACCACCGACAGCCGGGTGATCTACTTCGCATTCGACAGCAACACCGTTCCGGCGGCTGCTTTCGAAACTCTGCGTGCCCACGCGACCTACCTGAAGAACAACTCCAACGCCAAACTGCGTCTGGAAGGTCACGCTGACGAGCGCGGTACCCGTGAGTACAACGTGGCTCTGTCCGAGCGTCGTTCCAAGGCGGTAGAGAAGTTCCTGCGAGTACAGGGCGTGTCTTCTTCCCAGCTGGAAATCGTTTCCTACGGTGAAGAGAAGCCGGCCGCATTTGGTCACAGCGAAATGGACTGGGCCAAGAACCGTCGCGTAGAAATCAACTACACTGCCGGCCGTCCGTAAGGCATGAAAGCAGTGAAGCGAACGCGCCTGCTTGCAGGCGTAGTGCTCGGCTCCCTGGTGTTCTGTGCGCAAGCACAGAACACCGGGCCGCTGGCCGTTGAAGAGAGAAGCCTGGCCCAGGCCCGCTCCGGTGGCAGTAGTGCCGGTGCAGCGGCAAGTCAGGATGGGTTGTTGCTACTGATGCAGCAGCAACAGCAGTTTGAAGAGCAGATCCAGGATTTACAGGGTCAGCTTGAAGAATTACGTCATGAATTACAGGTCATGAAGGACGCCGAGCGTGAGCGTTATCTGGACCTGGATACCCGAATCAATACGCTGGCTGAACAGGGCAAGACCGAGCAGCCAGATGATAGCGCCGATAGTACGGCGCCCAATGACCCCGAAGCAGACCGTGACGCCTACAGTGCCGCCAAGGACAAGCTGATCAAGCGCGACTTTGATGCGGCGGCAGAAGCCTTCGAGGGTTACCTGAACGATTTCCCAAACGGGCAGTTCCGTGCCCACGCCCACTTCTGGCTGGGCAAGGTCTACAGCAACCTGAAGACCCCGAAGCCGGACAAGGCCCAGGCCCAGTTCCAGGCCGTAGTGGATGACTATCCGGAGCACAGCAAGGCGCCTACCAGCCTCTATACCCTGGCGGTGATGCAGGCCCGTGATGAACAGGTGTCCCAGGCCAAGGTCAACCTGCACAAGCTGATAAAACAGTATCCGGACAGCTCTGAAGCCAGCCAGGCGAAGACCCTGCTGGAACAGCTAGGGAGCCTCTGAGTAACTCCTTGCGTACTCAGCGTGGCCTGAAGGGTGCAGCTGTTGTGCTTTGTTGCGACGGACAGGGTGGTTCCCTTTCCTAGCGACAAAGCGCAGCAGATGGGCCCTTCAGGCCACGCCCTCCGGGTCTTCCAGGCTGGCCCGCACTCGTTGTTGCGCTTTTTCGATGGATGGACATACACCTTCAAAATCGCGCCTAGATTGCGAGCCAGCCTGAAAGACTGAGCATGCAAGGAGTTACTCGGAGGCTCCCTGGACAAGTAATACCTCTCTATCCGTCTTTTGCCGGCGGCACAGACGCCGGCAAAAGTGATAGAATCCGCCGCATTTCCCCCTCCCGGGTGCTCAGGAGATGCTGTGGACCTCCGTCTGACCGAAATTTTTTACTCCCTCCAGGGCGAAGCACGAACTGTGGGTCGGCCCACGGTATTCGTTCGCCTGACCGGCTGCCCGCAGCGTTGCGTGTGGTGCGATACCGAGTACGCCTTTTCCGGTGGGGAGAAATGGTCCCTGGAAGCGATTGTGGAACAAGTGGCCAGCTACCAGGCTCACTACGTGACGGTTACGGGGGGCGAACCGCTGGCTCAACCCAATTGCCTGTCGCTGCTGACAGCCCTGTGTGACCAGGGTCTTGATGTGAGCCTGGAAACCGGTGGCGCCATGGATATAGCGGGTGTCGATCCGAGAGTTTCCGTGGTCATGGACCTGAAGGCCCCGGGCTCCGGCGAACAGCACAACAACCGGCTGGACAATATTCCACTGCTCCAACCCCATCACCAGGTCAAATTCGTGCTGGCGGACCGCAAGGATTACGACTGGGCCCGTTTCATGCTGGATCAGCATCAGCTGCACCAGCGTGTCAGCGACGTGCTGTTTTCCCCGGTGCAGGGGGAGCTGGCGCCCGGGGACCTGGCGGACTGGATCGTGGCAGATCGCCTGCCGGTTCGGTTCCAGCTGCAACTGCACAAACTACTCTGGAATGACGCCCGCGGGCGCTAGTCAACGGGTTGAAGGAGAGCCATC
>NZ_JBNPEC010000224.1:0-6642 GCF_051117345.1 Alcanivorax sp. | reverse complement strand
AGCTGAACGGAACGGGGCGCCTTCTTCACCAGCTCCAGCAACCGCACCACCACCGCATCCATGGCCTCGATGGGCATACCCTCGGCCACCAGTGCCTCGTTGTATTCCTCATGCTCACGGGTGTGAAAACCTTCTTGGCCGATAAAGGCCGAGACTTGTTCCTTCAGGTGCGGGTCGGTGATTTCCTGGCGGTAATTGCGCACGCTCTGGATAAAGAAGCGCTCCCCCGCCGGAAAGAAAATCGACAGGGTGTTATAGAACTGGGAGATATACAGCCCGCCCGGATTCCAGCTCAATGCCTTGCCGGCGGGCAGCCCGAATTTGAGATTCCGGCGTACCGGATCAACCTGAATTGTCATTATCTTGCCCCTTGAACAGATCGGATTGATCGGATGCTAGGGCCATGAGGATGACAGGCTCAATAGTTACATTGTTCAATGTTATGGTTTGTTGATGTGGGTCAAATCAGGCGGGAGGAAGAATACATACAGATGGATATCGTTTACCAAAAGAGAGAAATGAGGAGGGTCAGAGCGACTGAATTACAGGGCAACCCCGCTGGAGATAACCGCATACGTCAGCCAAACCAGACCGCATACCCGCAGCGGATTGACCATTAGCTCCCAGGCTGTGAAGGTCGAAGCCACACCAAACCCCAGGAAAACCACACGATGCGTTTGATCGGATTACTGCTGGCCCTGCTGGCTGTGGGCTGGCTGGTCATGACCCAGCTGCAAAGCACCCCAACACCGACCCTGTCCACCGAAGACGGTGCCGGCACCGCCGTTCAGGCCCCTCGTAATGCCGAAGAGCTGAAGGCCTTCGAAGACCAGGTGAATCGCTTGTCAGATCAGCAGAACACCAAGACCCGGGAAGCATTGGATCAGATCCATTAGACCCCGCATTACGGTTTAAAAAACAAGCCGGTGATCCGGATGGCGTTTCATGTAGGAGCGCCGCTTGAGGCGCGAACAGCCTAGCCATCAACGCTCTCTGGGTTCGGTGAAATGCACGGGGCAAGACCTGACCCTCGTGTTCGGGGAAAGACCTGACCCCAAATAACCTCGGTTTGGAGCCTCGAAGCGGTGGGAAATCGGTCGCTGTGCAGCTGTTTGTTAGCCTTCAGATATCCTGGAGCTCGCGCTTCATTAGGCTCATGATGTTATCTCTGCACTGTTTTACCAACATTCCGGATTCCTCCGCTTTCTTTTGGTAGGGCACGATCAGCGACTGATCCGCCCAGAATTCAGGGGTGGCCATGAATTTCAGCATTTCACTCGCATCGCGAGTTGATTCTCCTACTGCTTCATCAAGTCGATTCAGTAGGTCGTCCATCTCGTCCGAGGCAATCAGCCTTATACTGTTGGTCTCATTCGCTATTCGAATTTGCTCCTCTGATAATTCGTGAAAGAGGTCTTGTACACCTGTATTAAAGTTAGCGATGGCCGCTTGATCAGCTTCACCCGAGGCGCCTGTGTATGAGCCCAAAAATTGATTCATTACTGGGTAAAAACGTTCTCCGAATCGGGCATAACTTTTTCTCTGAAATTCATCCAGCATAGAGAAGAACTTTGTAAACTGTTGTTGCTTCTCTTCGTAGAGGTACTTCCTCTTCTCAATATCAAGCGCATGCTCCCTCTTTAATTCCTGAAGCTCGGCTTGGTATTTGGCGATCACGCGCTGTTTCTCATCTTCCAGCCTTGACACATCTTCCTCCAAGGCTTTGTTCTTTCCCTTTGCTTTCGCATACGCCGTGAGATAAAGGGATAAGAAACCGAGGATGATTCCAGCTACTGAATATACAAGCTCTTCCATATAAAGATGCTCACTTTATTTGGCTAACGTCCCTGTGCAGCGGCGAGCGCAGCGAGTCTGGCGCGAACTACCACGACTTATTAGCTGCGGCTACACCCACTGTATCTGTGTATTTCCCTTGTGCTGATTTATTATGAGTTTTTTCTTTGGTGCATCCTCACCGCAGGACTCGCACCACAACTCGATTTCAATAACATCTCTGCGGCCAAATATCTTGCTAGCCTCTACTCTGGATACAGAAACGCCCTCATAGGTAGATAGCGCAGAAGTACCTGGGCCATCTTCACAGTCTCTAGTAATTACATTGACTGATGTATGGTGCGTATAATTATTTCCGCAATCAGGGCACAGAATTTCATTTTCCGAGTTAATCTTCAGCATGGTTTAATTCTCCTTGTGCAGCTAACGCCCGCGTAATGGACTGGTTTGGAGCGAAGCGGAAAAGCAGTCCCAATTCACGTTTGTTAGCGCTTTTAATCATGATATTGATCAAGCTCTCTAGACAAGGAGTCCACTCCCCTTTTTTCTAATTCCCTGATTGAATCCTCAATCATTTTTTTAATTTCTGGTGAGTTTTCTTTTATCCTAAACAAGGCCTCCTCATGAAACCTCGCTAGATCTCTATCCTCTTGGGTTATTTCACACTTCATATCTTTCATGAATTTAAATGTGGATTTTACAGAAGAAATTAGTTCATTAAGTTGATCTAATTTCCTCTGCTGCTCTTCCAGCAAATGTTCAATGCTTTTATCTTTAGGAGATAGCTTTATATTGGCTTTATCGTATAGAAAATTAGATATTAGCCCAAAACAGATACTGGTTAATCCTAAGGACAAAGCCTGAAGAATGTACGTCGTTTCTGGCCCATTAAAATCAGCTGATATATCAGTTACATAATTGGTCTTATATTGTTCAGGATAAATATTGCAACACATATATTGTGCAGCTGTTTGTAGTGGAGTGTCGTTTGGAATCAATTCTATCTCCTAGGGGGCGCTAACAGGTATTAGAAAACCCGCTCGAATATCCAATGAACGCGCCGGCTTCCTATCACATTTACCAAATTCATATACCGACCGATAAAAGCAGAAATCTCAACGGGTTACAACGACGCCCTTTCCGGGCGGCTGTGATATGGGGAAGGCGGCATTTTCTGATCAAACGATGGGGAGCAAGTTTTTATACCCGTTTGAGCGAAGTTTTCTGACGAAGGTGGGATTTTGAAAGGGTGTTCGCGCCTCGAGAGGCGTATTCGCTTCGCTCACCCTTCGGGCCGCACCGAACTACGTGCGTTACTTCGCTACGCTGCGTTCCTACAGAAACAAAGGAACAGGCAGGGCCGAACGGCCCTGCCTTGGTGGGATTTAGTCTTTGTTTTTCCAATCCAGGCTATACAAATCGTGGCGGCGATCCCGCAGGTTGGTCACCGACCCTTCCCGGTGCAGCAACTTCAGTTTTTCCAGGTCCACATCCGCGAACATCAGCATTTCGGTATTGGGGACCGATTCGCTGATGATGGCATCGTGGGGGAAGTAGAAATCGCTGGGGGAAAACACCGAGGACTGGGCGTACTGGATGTCCACGGCGTCGACCCGTGGCAGGTTGCCCACGGAGCCAGCGATGGCCACGTAGCATTCGTTTTCGATGGCGCGGGCCTGGGCGCAGTGGCGTACGCGCAGGTAGCCGTTTTTGGTGTCGGTCCAGAATGGGACGAAAAGGATGTCCATCTTTTCGTCCGCCAGGACGCGGCCCAGTTCGGGGAATTCCACGTCGTAGCAGATCAGGATGCCCACGCGACCGGCATCGGTATCAAATACCTGCAGCTTGTTGCCCCCCTGGATGACCCAGTCGCGGCGTTCGTGGGGGGTGATATGGATCTTGTACTGGGCTTCCACGGAACCGTCGCGGCGCATCAGATAGGCCACGTTGTAGACTTTTTCGTCTTCGATGACCGGCATGGAGCCGCCAATGATGTTGATGTTGTAGCTCACCGCCATGTCGGCCAGGGCGTCGCGCACTTCATCGGTAAAGCTGGCCAGGAAGCGCACCGCTTCCACGGAGTTCAGTTCCGGGCGCAGGCCCATCAGTGGTGCGCTGAAGAATTCCGGCAGCACGGCGAAATCCGCCCGGTAATCAGACAGGGCATCGATGAAGAATTCCACCTGGTTGAGCAGATCCTGTACGTCGCGGGCCGCGCGCATGCGGCGCTGGACAACGCCCACGCGCACCACGGTGCGGCGTGGCCATTCGGCGTCGTCGTCTTCCGGTTCGTAGAGAATATTGTCCCATTCCAGCAGGGTGGCGTAGCCGTGGGAGTCTTCATCTTCCGGCAGGTAGGCCTTCATGAGACGTTTCACGTCGAAGCCATTGGAGAGCTGGAACGACAGGATGGGATCGTAGATGGCGCGGGCTTCCACCTGCTCGATGTATTCGGTGACCTCCATCTGATCGGAATAATTGGTATAGCCGGGCAACCGGCCACCGGCCAGAATGGCGCGCAGGTTTTCCTCGCGGCACAGTTCCTTGCGCGCTTCGTAGAGGCGGCGGCCCAGGCGGTAGCCCCGGTATTCCTTGTCCACGAACACATCCAGCCCGTAGAGCGCATCGCCCTTCTTGTCGTGGGACTGCACCTTGTCGTCGGTGATCAGGTCTTCGTAGCGGTGCGGGTTGGAGAAGCGGTCGTATTTCACCTTGATGGTCAGCGCGGTGGCCACCAGCTCGCCGTTGTCCTCGATCACCAGTTGCCCGTCCGGGAAAATGCGGATCAGGGTCTTGATGGTCTCTTCCGGCCAGGCACCGCCAATATCGTGGTAGACCTGGTTCATGAGAAGCGCCAGCGCGGGGTAATCGTCCTCGGTGAGGGTGCGCAGACGCAGGCGAGTGGTTTCTTCTGCCATAACAGAACAACTCCTTCAGAAGCCGACTCCGGGATCACCGGTGCCGGGCAAATTATGCATTAAGCGGCGGAAAGGGAATCAGCCAGCTCATGTCCCGATTCTGCAACGCATGCATGCCGCTGGGATAGAGCGCCACGCCATCGGGGCGAATAAAAATCACGCCACCGCCGTTGAGACCGACATAACCGGACTGATGCTCGTTCACAAAGCCGCAGTCATCTTGCCAGTCCGGTTGCAGGGAGGGTGGAATGGTTTCATAGCCGATGACACCATTGGCCAGGGGGTCATCAATGGCCACGCGGTCCCGGTACAGGCCCACGGCATCCTCCCCCACCAGCAGTACCATGCCCTGGTGAAAATGCAGCAGTGTGACATTGCCGCGCCGGGGCAACGGGAGATTTTCCTGTAGGTCGATAATGGTATCCATGAAACAAATAATCCTGACTAATCGGACGGATAAATGGCTGAAAACATTGTAATACTTACCGGCGCGGGAATCTCGGCGGAATCCGGCATCAAGACCTTCCGCGCCGCAGACGGGCTGTGGGAGAACCACCGGGTGGAAGATGTGGCCACGCCGGAGGCGTTTCTGCGGGATGCCACCCTGGTGCAGAACTTCTACAACAAACGCCGTGAACAGCTGCTCAACGGGGCCATCAAGCCCAATGCGGCCCATCAGGCGCTGGCGAAGCTGGAACAGGCCTTTCCTGCCGACCAGGTGCTGCTGGTGACCCAGAACATCGACAACCTGCACGAACGGGCCGGCAGTGGCAACCTGATCCATATGCACGGCGAGCTACTCAAGGGCCGCTGCCAGGCCAGCGGCGGCCTGGTGGACGTGACCGGCGAGCTGACCCCGAGCCTGCCCTGCCCGCTCTGTGGTGCCAAGGGCTGCCTGCGCCCGCACGTGGTGTGGTTCGGGGAAATGCCTCTGGAAATGGAGCGTATCTACCAGGCCCTTGCCCGCTGCGACCGCTTTATCAGCATCGGCACCAGCGGCAATGTGTACCCGGCAGCGGGCTTCGTGGAAGAAGCCAATCGCCACGGGGCGCATACGGTGGAGCTGAATCTGGAGCCCTCCCAGCGGCTCACCGCCTTTGCCGAGCACAAGCACGGGCTGGCCACGGAGCTGGTGCCGGCGTATGTGGAAGAACTGATTGAGGGATTATAGCTGCTAGCTGCGAGGACAAGCCGTTTCTCGGTACCCTGCCAAGTATGCGGATTCGGCCGGAACGCGGGCACGGACTGTGCGTCACATTGGCGTTATCTCGCGCCTAGTAGCTAATAGCTAGCAGCTAGAAGCTTCCCCACATTACCCGCCCCGTATTTCTCTGGCGGCCTGATTGGGCTAGACTGCTTCACCTCTACAAAAGGAGTGTCAGCCAGAGCCGCCCGCCATAGAACGGGGCCCGGGGCCTCCAGCAACGACAGGTAGTAAAGACCATCATGACCGATAAACAGGTAGACGATCTCAATATCGCTTCACAGGAAGTGTTGATCACCCCCAATGCGCTGAAGGCAGAGCTGCCGCTTTCCGACAATGCTCGCCAGACCGTGATTGAGGGCCGCGAGACGATCCGTAATATCCTCGACCGCAAGGACCACCGTCTGTTCGTGGTGATTGGCCCCTGCTCTATCCATGACACCAAGGCGGCCATGGAGTACGCGCAGAAGCTGAAGGCGCTGGCCGAGGAAGTGAAGGACACCATCTACCTGGTGCTGCGCGTCTATTTTGAAAAGCCCCGTACTACCGTGGGCTGGAAGGGGCTGATCAATGACCCCTACATGAACGACTCCTTCAAGGTGCAGGACGGCCTGCACATTGCCCGCAAATTGCTGCTGGATGTGGCCGAGCTGGGCCTGCCTACTGCTACCGAGGCACTGGACCCGACCACGCCGCAGTACGTGCAGGACTTGATTGCCTGGAACG